>JBKJYB010000050.1:0-2794 GCA_046716045.1 Nitrosospira sp. | reverse complement strand
TGGCGGAGAAAAATCTTCAGGCCCATGAGATCGGTAATGTGACGGTGGAATTAGGCGATGCCGCCCGCGGTTGGCCCGAGCGTGGGCCATATGACGTTATCGTATTGACCGGTTCCACTCCGGTTTTACCGGAGGCATTTCAGCAAAGCCTCAAAACCGGAGGGCGCTTGTTCGCGGTGGTGGGTGATGCGCCAGTGATGCAGGCTTTGCTCGTTACTTGTGTGGCGCAAGGAGAGAAAACGGGCGCGTACAATACAGTGGGTCTGTTCGAGACCTGCATTGCCCCGCTAAGAAACGCACAGCAGCCGGCGAGATTCACATTTTGATCTTCCAGATCAACTCCGCGAATTGCGCGCCCGCCTGACGGACCTGTTAGCCAGGTTCAATCTCAAAGTGAAAATTCCGCAATATATTTACGCATTATTAATCGCCGGCGCGGCTCTTCATACCCCGCTTCACGCCGCCGACCTGATGGAAATCTATCGTGAGGCGCTGGAACAGGACGCGCAATATAGCGCCGCGCGTGCCGCGCACCAGGCGGCACAGGAAAAACTGCCGCAGGGCCGCGCCGGGTTGCTTCCGACTATCACGCTCGCGGGTGTGCGCCGGAGGCAGTATATCGATATAGAGAGTGTCGGCGGGGTTGCTGTCCCCGGAGTCGTCAGGCCGTCCGAAGTTGTCATCGATAACACCAGCCTAACGATCACGGCAACCCAGCCGATTTACCGCAAGGAAAATTTCGTAATCTACGAACAATCGAAGATTCAGGTTGCGCAAGCGGATTCCCAGTTCATCATGGCGGCCCAGGAGCTGATCCTGCGTGTGGCGCAGGCTTATTTTGACATTCAATTGGCGTTGATAAATGTGGAGGTGGCGGAAGCCCAGAAGAAGGCCATCGGGGAGCAGCTCGCACAGGCTAAGCGCAATTTTCAGGTCGGGACATCCACCATCGTCGATACCCACGAAGCCCAGGCGCGGTTTGATTTGGCTCTCTCGCAGGAGATTGCCGCCCGGAACGATCTGGAAGTACGAAAACGCGCACTGGAACAGATTATCGGCCGCTTGCCGGACAATCTCGCACGTCCGGCTGAGAATTCTTCCGATCTGCTCAACTTGAAGTATGCAAACATGCAGGATTGGATCAACGTGGCCGAACAGAATAATCTTGCCATGAAAGTCCAGCAGTCGGTATATGAAATTGCAAAACAGGATGTGGAACGAGCCAGGGCGGGACACTATCCAACCCTTGATCTGGTCGCGCTGTACAGTGATCAGAAAGGTGTCGGCGGAGCCATCACTGGCCGGCCAATTGACCTGACCTCAAAGGAAATCGGGGTTCAGCTCAGTTTCCCGATATTCCAGGGTTTTGCGGTGCAATCGCGTGTACGCGAGGCTCTGGCTACCCAGGAAAAGGTATTCCAGGATCTGAACAATACCCGGCGCAACAGCGTACTTCAAGTGAGTCAGCAGTATCTGAATGTTACCAACGGCATTGCGCAGGTAAAAGCGTTGCGGCAGGCAGTAACATCCAGCCAAAGCCAGGTGGATTCTACCAAACTCGGGCAGGAAGTGGGTGTCAGAACCGAAGTGGATGTATTGAATGCGCAGCAATTGCACTATTCCGCGCGGCGAAACCTAGCCCAGGCACGTTACAATTTTCTCATGTCAAGATTGAGATTGGAGGCGGAAGCGGGTGAACTGGATGAGGAAGATTTGAGGCAGATAAACGACGTGCTGGTAAGAGGAGGTTCTCTCGGCGTCTCCTCTTCTAACCGGCAAGATTCGCGTTCAGTTTCTCATGTTCAATGATGATCTGTTTTTCCGGTAGAGAAGGCCGGAATCATACTGTGCTTCGTGCCGCTCATAGGGAATTTCTGAATAAGTCCCCGAGTTTTTGCCAGCACCACGCTCACGGAGGATTTATTCAGAGCTTTCTTAAGACCGACGATGAACGATCCGGCCGTCCCTGATCCATGCTGGAGCCAATCGCCTATCCTTGCTAGCGGCGAGCGGCTGGCAGGTGTGCGCGACACGCGTCCATCAGATGCTGACAAAGGGGTTCTGGATGCAAAGACGTTCGACGCGGTCGAAATCAATCAGTTATTCGATTCGTGCAATCACGCCATTACGCATGCCGGGCAAGCGGTGCTTTACCGCTCACTGGCGCGGCCAGCGACCGATACCGCGTTCGTTCAAAAAAAGCAGGAAGCCTTGCGTGAGCTTGAATCAAATTCCAGTCTGCGGGAAGCGCTACAGAACCTCATGAAAGCAATGGCGCCGGGGGAGGGCTCGCTCTATCAATTACTCTACGGTACTTTTACCGGTGGTCTCGCGATCGACAATTCCAGAAGCGGGAAAGATGAAATGGAATTCAGCGGTTATGGTTACCATCAGTTTGTCGATGGTACCGGCTTCGTGGTCGACCTGGTCGAGGCGGTGGATACGTTGCCGCAGCCTCAGAGTCCATACCTGCGAGACTTGTTTGCCGCCATTCGCAATTTTGGGACCTCTCGTATCTACTCTCTGATGCGCGGGCCGATCTATCCAATGGAAGGAAAGTTCAAGACTCGGGAAGAGAAGCCGCGCTACGTACCTGTTCCGCGCTTCACGCCATCAATCATTAAGCCGCTTCCAATGCTGTTAACATTGGCTGTACTTGGCGCCGCGCTTTATTTCTTCCAGGGTATGCTCACCAGTTTCGGAATTTCTTACCTGGGATATGGGATACTCATGCTGGCTGTGCCGGTTCTGCCCGTCCTCCTGATCGCAATCGCGGCATCCGATCGCGATTCCG
>JBKJYB010000049.1:0-5333 GCA_046716045.1 Nitrosospira sp. | reverse complement strand
TATAAAGGAATTCAATCTTGGCGCGGCCTATGTCGCCAATGCGTTTGCGCCATTCGCGGACGAAATCCTCCACAACAATATGCTTTCGTCCCGCCGGCGATAATTCGGTCCAGAAACCGGCCTCATGTTCCGTGATGATCGTCTCCACGCCGACAATCACACTTTCCTCCATACTAGGGTCACGAATTCTGGCTTCTTTGTCCAGTTCGCTTTGAACTTCCATTAATGCACTTTCCACTTTTTCCGCGATCCGGCGGGTTTCACTATAAGGAAGATCCTTGGGCAATTTCAGTACGACCCAGAAGCTGTCCTTCGTAACGTCAGCTTGCAAAGAAAGCCGTACATAACCTCCCGCCACCAATGCGGCAGCCAGCATCATCAGCACGGCGAATGCCGCAACAGTGAGGTATCGCCAGGCGAGGGCTTTTTTCAGCAATGGTTCATAAACCCTATGGATAAAACGTTGCAAACCTTGATTCAGGGCTGTCCGCACCCGCACCAGAGGGGTGTACGATGCATTCGGTTTCGAGGGGACCGCGAGATGGGAAGGTAAAATCAGCAGTGCTTCAATGAGTGAAAACACCAAGGTCAGAATCATCACCACACAGATCGGTTTCATCATCTGACCCGCCCAGCCCGGCAAAAATAAACCAGGCAGAAAGGCAACAAGGACGATCATGACTGCCACGATAACCGGCAGAGAAACCTCGCGGGCGCCAGAGACGGCGGCTTCCAGATAGGCCAGATTCCTCATGGCGCCGGCCATGAGTGACTGTTCAGTGCCGGACGCCGGCGAGCTAGCGGCATCCACCGCTTCCTGCTTGGCGTAAATGGATTCGCCTATGATGATAGCATCATCCACCAGAATCCCCATGGCCAGAAGAAAGCCGAACAGGGATAACATATTAAGCGATACATCCAGCGCCGGCATCAACCAGAAAGCGCCAAAAATCGAAGTGAGTATCCCGATACCCGCCCAGATAGCCACTTTAAGTTGGAGAAATAAAGTGAGTATCAGGCAAACCAGAACAAAGCCGGTCAGGCCGTCTTCAAGCAATGTTCCGATCCGCTCCTCATAGGCTTGAGAATCATCCCACCAGGTGATAAGCCCAATTCCCTGCGGCAACTGCGTCTTCATTTCCGCCACATAGGCTTTAACCCGGCGTGCCACCGCAACCGTATCTTTTTCGGCATGAATCTCCCAGCCTTGCGCCGTCTCTCCGTTGTGATGCCATTCCGACAGGCGTTCCTCCAGACCGTCCTTGATCACTGCCACATCCCGAAGCAGCACGCGACTGCCATCCGAATTGGTTCGCACCACCAAATTTCCGACCGTGACATCATCATGAGCTTTGCCCTTGACTTGGAGCAACAACTCGCCCATCGGATTTTTTATTACGCCGCCGGGTAAATCCACCGAAGCACGCCGAATGGTTTCGGTGACCTCATTGAGCGATACACGGAACTGGCGCAGCCGCTCGGAAGAAACCTCGATAGCGATCTCGTAAGGCAAATCGTAATAGTTGTGCGCACGAGTTACGCCGGGTATCTGCGACAGATCGCCCTGGATGCGGTCGCTCAGGCGTTTGAGCGTAAGCGCATCCGTGGGGCCGTGTAACGCAACCCAGATAACGCCATCGTCACCGATACGGTTGCCCGGCAGAACCTCAATTTTTTCCAGCCCCTTAGGTAGGCGTTGTATGGCTTGTACCCGCCCCTGCACCGCATTCATCACCTGATTCTTATCGTAGTTCGGCAGGATCAGTACCCTGACAGTACACTCGCCTTCCATGATCTCTGTCTTAAGCCGTTTTACCCCCGATAAATTGTAGATTGCCTCTTCGATACGAATGCAAACCGACTCTTCGATTTCTAGCGGTCCCGCTCCGGGGTAGGTTGCTTTGACCTCGATCTGATGGGGCATGAAACGGGGAAATACCTCCTTGTCCATCAGAGCCAGGCTTCCCGCTCCGCCGAAGAGGATCAGCAGCATCAGCAAATTGGCGGCAATCGGATTGGCGGCAAACCAGGCGATCAAGCCTGAGGGAAGCGAAGCAGCGAGCATCGGCCTCACCTGAATCTTTCCTTTACCGAGGGCGCGTAGAATAATCCGGTGGAAGAAAAAAAAGAAAACTTCACGGTGTTACGTCCGGCATGGATGTATTCAACGCGGGTTTTTCGGATTTTTGTCCGGACGACACAGTTTCGGTCTTGACTTTCATACCCTCCACCGGAATCTGGATTCCGGAAATTACCACCCGATCTCCCGCATTCAGACCGCCCTTCACCAGGACGCGATCAGGCTCATTGCGCAATATGCTCATGCGGCGAATGTGCAGACGGTCTTCTCCATCGACCAGCAACGCTTCACGAGAGGCGTTCACGGTGCCAGCCGGCAGTATGAATACATCGGTTTGTTCTCGTCCCTCAATTTCAGCTTTCACGAACAATCCGGGCATGAGCGGCGGCTGATCCGCCTTAACGGCATAAGGGTCTTTTACCTCGGCCACGGCGTGGAGAAGGCCGGTTTCCTCATCCAGAGCCCCTTCGGCACGGACGATGCGGCCTTCCCAGTGCCGGAGAGCACCCGCAAATTCCGTGCGTAAAATTACTTTGGGGCCTGATTCTTGTTTGCTGTTGCGGTGATCCAGCAGCAGATCGAGATAGGCGAACTGATCGGTGGCCAAAGGCAGGCGTACCTGCACCACATCAATCGCATATAGCCGGGCGAGCTTTTCACCCAGCTGAACATATTGCCCGAGACCGATGTGCTTATCCCGCACCCTTCCGGCAAATGGCGCACGCCATTCGCATCGGCTACGTTGTAAACGAGCCTTGGTCAGATCGGCTTGCGCCGCTTTCAATTTGGCGCGGGCTTCCGCCAATTGCGGTTCGCGCAGGGTTAGCGCCGATGGCTGTCCTTCACCAAGGGAATGCCATTCATTGCGTGCCTGCTCCGCCTGGGCTTCCTCCATCATGACCTGCCGCTCAGCTTCTGCAATCCGGGCAAGCGCTTCGGCGATTGCATAGTCGTAATCACGCGGGTCTATGGTGACCAGTATATCGCCGGCTTCGAAGAACCCTCCCGCTACAAGACTCGGGTGGAGCCGGATTATCTGACCCGCCACCTCAGGCACCAGATCGATCTCCGTGCGGGGGACGACGACACCCTGAGAGCGGATATTCAGTTTGACCGTCTGCGGCTCGACCTGGATTACCTGCGCCAGCGGCACCTCGCTTTCCGAGATTTGCGATTTTAATGGTGGCCGATGGACGACAATAGCCCAGGAAATACTGATGCCAGCGAGCACAACAAGGATGGGAGCGATAATTTTCAGCATGCCTTTGCTTTTTAAATTTTTCAGCATGCTTTCCGTGGATCTCCTGATAATGATAACTTTTCCGTGGCACGTTCCGCCATGACCCCTAGCCAGTATGCTTCTCGCTGCGTTGTCAATCTGTAAGAGAAACTGACCATTCTTGTTCTTGGCTCCCGTGACATGAGGGTGTTTCGTCCACCCGGCGCCGTCCATCGGCCGCCGTCGCGCACTGCTAGCCGCCTCGGGATCTTGTTCAAAGGTTGATAGATTTTCAAACGCCCCCCCCTAATGCCAGATAAAGGTTAATTCGATTGGTGAGTAACTGGCGTTTGACAGAAAGATGGGCGCTCTGTGCATTCAATGTGCTGCGATAACTATCCAGCAGCGTGAGAATCTCAATAATACCGAGCTGGTAAGAATAGATAGCCAATTTGCGGCTCGCTTCTGTTTGCTCGACGGCATGCCGTAGCGCCTTCTCTTGTTCACGCAACCACTCATCCGCGGCCAGCACCTGTTCCACTTCGCGAAAAGCGTTGAGTGCTGTGCTCTTGTAAAGGTTAAGGGCTTCCTCGGCGCGAGCCTCGTTCAGATGGATTTCTCCACGAATACGTCCGCCGGTGAACAACGGCTGTAACATACCGATCACCACATTCCAGGCGAGCGCGCGAGGATCAATCAGATCGGTCAACGCTGTACTGCGCGTACCTCCCGCGGCGGTTAGGACGATCCGTGGGAGTAATAGCTTTCTCGAACTTTCCACGCGGGAATCGGCGGCGCGCAGACGATCGAAAGCAGCGACGAGATCGGGCCGCCGCTCCAGCAGCTCGGAAGGCAGTCCGGCAGGTATGCCCGCTGGTGGCTCCGGTAGCGCCAACGCTTCATTCAGGCGCCCTGCGGGGTAACGTCCAAGCAGCACCTCCAGCCGGCGGATCACTATCTGAATCTGGTTGCGAGCCTCGGTGAGCTGCGCTTCGGCGGTGGCGAGATCGGTGAGCGCCAGGCGCAAGTCGAGGGCATTCGTTATGCCGCGCGCAAAACGTCCCCGTACCAGCTGGACAATCGTGCGGCGATCTTTGACCGATTGCTCGGCTACCTCGGATTGAAGCCTGGCTTCGGCCAAGTCGAAATAGCTTTGCGCTATTCGCGCTGCCAGGGATAACCGTGCGCCATGGAGGTCAGCTGCTACCGCACCGGCCTCCCGAAGGGCAGCCTGCTTGAAGTCCCGGATTCGTCCCCATACATCCAGCTCCCAATTGAGGCTGAATATGGCCTCGAATACACCGAATCTTGCCGAGCCAAATCCTGCGTCGCGAATCTGTACTTGCTGGAAACCTGGCGCGAAGAATATCTGTGGCCAAAGTCCGGCGCCGTCGATACGGGCCTGAGCCACAGCCGCATTGACCCGTGTCGCCGCCGCTTTCAGGTCATAGTTGTCGGCCAGCGCGCTATGCACCAGCGCGCTCAAATCAGGGTCACCAAATGCCTCCACCCAGTGTTCCGGCGCCGGTTGGCTGGATTCACTGGTTCCGCTCCACTGGGATGGTATTTTCGCTCCAGCATCTTCAGCACGCCGCTCCGGCGCTGTTTTGCAACCGCCAATACTTACCAGGAAGATTGAGAGAATGGTTAACCCAAGGATCTTTGGCATGCGTTTTCGCCAGATTGAGAGGTCGATCGGCAACAGTGGAGTTTAGAGAACCAAATAGCGGTTAGTTTGCCGTGACTAAATGTATGTAGACGAATCTGCCATCGTCTTACAACAAATTTGGTCTAATTTTTCTGGTACCCCAGATACGCAGCTGCGCCATGCAGCAATCGTGGAATCCCGTCGATGAGGGAGCGGAAGATATTTTTGTATCAACTGCAGAAGAATTAACGCTGCATCAGTACGATTTGTCAGGAATAAATAGCTGGTAAGTAATCATAACAGCAAATCTTCGGCAATGATTCTCGTAAAGTTGAATCGAATAATAAACATATATATAAGATAATCAGTATCTTATGAAGGATATA
>JBKJYB010000048.1:0-12044 GCA_046716045.1 Nitrosospira sp. | reverse complement strand
GGTGCCAACTCCCAATTGCGCGCTTGCATCACCGGTATCACCGGCGGCGGATAGCCGCGTTTGATCGCGTGCTGGTATGCGCATCCAGTGGCCGGTGAACTCGTCTATCTCTACCGGCACGCGGAAGTAGGATGTAAGCAATGCAACGATCCCGTCGCGATTGCGTACCTGCCGGCCAAGCAAACCAGCGAAGAACAACTTGGCGAAATCGCCGATCTCGTCACGCTCACGCATCCTGCTGCCAGCCAGACCTTCGAGCGCGCCTACATAAACCGTAAATCGATCTTCGCGCGGTCTGTCCAGACTGACCGTCGGCCGCGCTTGTGCCCAGGCGCGGTAGAAGAGCATCAGAAAGCGATGGTTGAGCATGTCCAGAAAACGCACAAAGGTCGCATCTCCCGCGTTTAGCAGTCGCGTGCGGGCATACTCTGTCAGATGCAATGGCAGCGGACCGTTGGGTCCCAGAAGGCCAAAAAAACGAACCTCCATGCGCCCCGGCCGGCCATCGGCAGGCAGGTGGAACGTTGAAAGCGACGAAGGCGCGAATATCATGGAAGGCTCCTGAGCAAGCCTTACGGCTTCGTCAATGGGCCGCAACCCCGTGCCCAGCCTTGGCTTGTCTGGATGCAGACACTCGATGCGCCGTAACGCCTGGAAAAAATCGAAACTGAAAGGCTTATCCGCCAGAGCGCGAAAGTAGGTCAGAGGATCGGGCGTGCTCCGCATCGCGGCCTCCAGCGCATGATTTCCGCCCGCTCGACAGAGGAAAGGACGGTCTCCGTAAATGAATTAAGGGAAACATGACGGGCGAAAAACTGCTCCATCACGCTGCCGAAGAGAAATGCGCTGCCGCCCTGGAACGCGAGCTCTTCCAGATGCAGCTCAATCTCCAGCCCACGGCCGAAGGTGATCGGACCCGGCATGGGCAATCGGCGCACCAAGGGTTTTACCGACACCTTTCGAACCCCTTCGATCTGTTTTTTGATGGCTGCGTCAGAACTCATCGCATACAGTTCCAGCATTTCACGCAATGCTGCCGCGCCTTCGCGCTCGCCGGTATTCATCAGGGAAAGGTAGTTGAGCGACAGATGGCTTACGAATTGCCAGGCAATCCCCCCGCTCCATAAGGGCGAATAAGGCTTGGAAGGCCCCTTGACACAGCGGATGGCATCCAGCGGCGCCGCACTATCCAGGGTGAAATCCGTCTTACCCAAACCCAGCGGCATCAGCAGGGGCAGGTCCCGATTGGTGCATAGTGTGGTGATCGCCAATTGCCGCAGGTCGCCGGAATAAGGCGCCTCTTCAGGATCAACCAGTGAGAGGAAAACTTCGCCGCCAATATAGCTGGACCGGGTACCGGTGCGCTTTTGCCCGGAGGATAGCAGACGCGGCTCACGCTGCACGGTAAAATAGGCTTGCCGCTCCTGTGATTCGGTATGGTAGGCCGCATAGAATGGTAGAAAAGTCTGTTCACTGTCGCTGCCTACCCCGTATCCTGTTACGCTGCTGACTTCGAAGACCTCGAAATCCATCGGCTGCGTGCGGTCCGCGACAACATGATATTCATACGTGTTATCGGTGAGATGAATACGGTCGGCGCGCTTGTGGAAGAGATTGATCGCGGGTGCACAGAAAAGGGAGAAATTGGCCTGATCGACTACATTTTCCAGCACTGCGTCAGCGCGCGAAAATAACAGGACGATCTCCAGCTCGTCCCCCGCATGTTTTCGTATCGCTGTTCCCAGTCCATCAATGTCGATAAACAGGAAACGCTGCGGAAACGCGAAATATTCCTGCAACAGCCGGTAACCCTGAAAACCGCGCAGGCTGACGGGCAGAAGCGCTTGCTCATCGCTGTATCCCACCGGTTGAATATTGCGCGCCGGCAGAAATTGATGCCAAGGCCATGGCTGAACCGCCGGGGCCACCGCCACGCCCAGCGGCGCACCGAGACATAGTTCATGCAGCTTGTAGGCGATCTCTTCACTACCCGATAGAAACAACCGCAGCCGATCGAGGCTCACCTGATTGAATTTCAACCCCGCGGTCGTTTTGATTCTGAGGCGAATCCCGCCCTTTACAGGCTGGGCCAGCGGCAATTTATTGAGCGGCAAATCCGGCGCAAAAGTGAAGTATTCGGCATGGGCTACTTCAAGCGGCCAAAGGGTAATATCCTGCGCCGTGCGGAACTCGCACGCCGTGGTGTCGTTTTTCCCCAACTGGCTGCGCATGGAACTATCGCGAGGAATAGTGAACCCCTGCGCAAGATTGGTTTCAGAGAGTTGCGGGCGGAACTGGGCGACCAGCATTGCCGGGGTTGGCGCGAGATAATTAGGATAGACAATTTCCAGTAGACGCTGGGTGAAACGCGGAAACTCGGCGTCGAGTTTGAGTTGTACCCGCGCCGCCAGAAACGCCACGCCTTCCATGAGTCTTTCCACATAGGGATCGGCGACTTCAATGCCATCCATGCCAAGGCGGCCGGCGATCTTGGGAAACTGCGCGGCGAATTCGGCACCCATCTCGCGCATGTAGGCGAGTTCCCGATTGTAATGGCGCAACAAGCGGGGATCCATTTACCAGCACTCGCGGTAACAGCAATATAAAAATTTGCACCTTGCCCACAGCACCCTGAAGGCAGCGGGAGAACCGGAATCAAGAAATTTCTTCATCTGTGTATCCCTATTTCTCCCGAGCTGGAGAATATAAACCCACGTCAGGATTTACAGCTCCGGCCGCCCCAGATCACGAATTTCCACCTGCCCCGTCTCAAGATCCACATCAGTCCGCAGCAGCAGTTCCAGCGGCACCGGATATGCCCATAAATCCCCACGGATCTGCACGCTGATCACATTGTGACGATCGAGCTGCGAATCACTCACCATCGCCTCGACTTGCAGGCTGGAGGGCGTAATGCGGGGTTCAAAGTCGATTATCGCCTGCTTGATCGAACGCTCCAATTCGATGATATCCAGTGTGGAGGCCGTCTCGCCCGAGAGTGTCGGAAGGCCGAAATTAATGACGGAGCGCTCGGCAAAGGGAAAACCGGTGAAATCGTTACTATTACCCAGTCTCGTGGTATTGAACAGCCATGCCAGATCACGCAGGACAGCTTCACGCAATCGAGCTTTGGTCATGACGCGCTCGGCACGCGGCTCCAGTTTTCTGTCCGGCTCGTTATCGGCGAGCCGATCGAGCAGTGCAGGTTGCAGCCGTTCCTGGGGAGTCAGATCAACCATATGACACGGCAGCCGGTTCTCCGGACTCCGCCTCTACGGGCCCGAGCAGGATCTTGCGAATGTCCATGATCGGGCTTTCTCCCACGTTCGTTGCGAACATGCGCTGCCCTAATCCGTGATAAACATCAGGCGCGGCTTCGATCCAGACTGTTTTGCGTGCCAGCAGGAGTTGCCCGTCGTCACTAGTTTCCGAACCTGCATAGCGGGAAGGAATCAGCGCCACACTCTCGCCGCCATTGTCGAACTCAAAATGCGCAGGCATCCACACTACATCACGAAGATCCTCGGGCGCATCAATGAAAACTCTGCCAAGACGGGAAAAAGGCACCCAGTAATACCGCCCATTGATGATGGCCTCGCATACCGGTCCCAAGCGGCTGTCGGCGTCGATAATCCACGTGAATGGCTGACCGTCGAGGATGCCGCTGGTTTCGCCGGCTTCATCAAACGCCGTGGCGCGCAGCGCCTCGGCTTCCCGGTGTTTTCCTTGCCCGCGGCGTAGCAGCGATTCAATCAGTAGCGCGAGCCATTGATCCGGCTGACCAAAAACTATGGGGGTTTTTTTCCCTTCGAATACTTGAGCGCGCAATACCTCGCAATGCAACGCCTCACGATATGTCTGCACCATTGCCAGAGCCCCGGCATCAAGTTCAGCCACAACATTTAACTGGTTTAGCGCGCGCTCCCACTGCCCCATCACGGAAAGGAGCTGAAACAGGAAAATTCGCAGCTTGGAGTCGCCAGGTTTGGCGCGGACTGCTTCCTGAAGCTGCGCCAAAGCACCGAGGGGATCCCCGTCACGCAAACTTTGCTCAGCGGCACTAGCCAGATTCATGGCGAACTTCCTTTGTTTAACCCGGATAATCCATCAGGCGGCTCTCCGAGCCTACGCGAGTGCTGGCGATCATCATCTCGCGTTCTAGTGGATTATCCGGGTTTAAATGAAGCGCCTCAGGATATCTCGGCATCGAAAAGCATGCTTCCCTGGGGCAGTCCATCGGGTCCCTGCGGAACATATTCCACACTGATTTTCTGAAAAGCCAGACTAAGTCTTTCGGACAGGTCGCCATTCGCCGAGAAGTTGCTGGTATCCACATCCAGGGCCGTGATTCGTCCCTTTTCGATGCTGATCTTGAAGTACTCGTGCGGAGTCCCGCCCGCTTTGCGCACAGTAAGCACGGCTTTCTTGATCAGGTCGTTATTGCGCATTGCGGACATCAGGCCTGTCGATGCGCTATCCACTTGCTTGACAATATTCAGCTCGTTCAAGGTGGCCTTTGGGCTGGCTCCACCTCCGCTCAGCGCAGTCTTTGCCTGCATGCCCCAGGACCAGTCATTTACGTCGATCTCATCCTTGTGATTCTCGTCCTGCGCCTCACCCTTGATCGCACCCTGACTGGCGCTTTCAATCTTCAGAAACATGTCACCCTGAACCATGATATTTCATCCGATGTTGATCCAAGGATTGGTTTAAGCAAAGGCTCCACGTCCGGATTTTGTTCTGATGCCGCTAACCGAGGCCGCAAAAAACACGGGAACCAAAAGCTTCATTCCCCAATTGAAGCGAGGTATTCCTTGCGGCCAGACCGGCCGTCAATCCGTTAACCGGCCGCTTGCCGCGCCGTGCTATCTAGGCCTTGACGTTGGCCGCAATTTTCCAGCCAGCCTCGACCGCGGCATCCCCGCTTCCATCTTCCTTCTGCGGCGTGTACTCCACTTTGAATTCGCCAAAATTGAGCGTGACGTTTTCTGTGATTCTATCCTCCCCGCCACTGCCGCCGGTCGAGATTGACGAGATCAGAACCTCTTTCATTGTTATCTTGAGGTATTCAAGTGCCGACTCACCCGCTTTGCGCACAGTCAGCACACCCTCTTTGAAGTGCTTGCCGTTACAGCAGGATATGATCAGTGTAGGACTACCCTTGTCGACATACTTGGTAATGGACAAGTCGTTGACACTTACTTTTCCGGCGCCACCGCCGCTACCCATATGCGTGGTACCCGACTGGTTCATTCCCCAACTCCACGCGAGGACATCAGTCTCATCTTTGTGCTTGTCATCGGTGGATTCACCCTTTATATCATCCAGCTTCAGAAACATGTCAACGGCCATGATTACCTCCTAGAGAAAGAACTAATATTTCTTGCTGCTCGCATGAGCGGACCCATCTACCGGCAGAGCAGACAGATAACTTGGGATACGATGTTATTTCTTCAGCGACGGCAGTTTGGATACTAGCCGCAGCGATACCGTGAGTCCTTCAAGCTGATAATGAGGCCGCAGGTAAAACTTCGAAGTGTAATACCCAGGATTACCCTCGACCTCTTCCACGACAACTTCAGCGGCAGCCAGCGGCTTGCGTGCTTTGGTACTTTCCGATGAGTGGGCGGGGTCGCCATCCACGTAATTCATGATCCATTTCTGCAACCATATCTGCATATCCGCGCGTTCCTTGAACGAACCGATTTTGTCCCGCACGATGCACTTCAAGTAGTGTGCAAAGCGGCAACAAGCGAATAGATACGGTAACCGCGCGGATAAATTGGCGTTGGCGGTGGCATCCGGATCGTCATACTCGAACGGCTTTTGCAGCGACTGGGCGCCAATAAAAGCGGCAAAGTCGGAATTCTTGCGATGCAAGAGCGGCATGAAGCCGTTTTTCGCGAGTTCAGCTTCCCGGCGGTCGCTGATGGCAATTTCAGTGGGGCACTTCATATCCACGCCGCCATCATCAGTGGGAAAAGTATGCACAGGCAGCCCTTCCACCGCACCGCCGGACTCGACGCCGCGGATGCGTGAGCACCAGCCGTAAAGCTTGAATGAACGGTTGATATTGACCGCCATGGCATAGGCGGCGTTGGCCCAGGTATATCTGCTGTGATCGGCCGCACCGGTGTCTTCCTCGAAGTCGAACTCCTCCACCGGACTGGTTTTTGCTCCGTAGGGAATGCGGGCGAGAAATCGGGGCATGGCCAGACCCAGGTAACGAGAGTCCTCCGACTCGCGGAGCGAACGCCAAGAGGCATACTCCGGTGTAGTGAAAATTTTTGTCAGATCACGTGGATTGGCCAGTTCCTGCCAGGAATCCATCTGCATTAAGATTGGGCTGGCGCCAGCGATAAATGGCATGTGGGCCGCCGCCGAGACCTTGGACATTTCACCCAGCAGTTCGACATCGGGCGGGTTATGATCAAAAGTGTAATCACCCACCATGCAGCCAAAAGGTTCTCCGCCAAACTGGCCATACTCTGCTTCGTAGATCTTTTTGAATAAGGGGCTCTGATCCCAACTGGTACCTTTGTAGCGTTTCAGCGTCTTGCCCAGATCATTTTTCGAGATGTTCATGAAGCGGATCTTCAGCATCTCATCGGTTTCAGTGTTGTTGATCAGGTAGTGGAGCCCCCGCCACGAACCTTCGAGCTTCTGAAAATCCTGGTGGTGAATGATCAGATTCACCTGTTCGGAAAGCTTCCGGTCAAGCTCGGCGATAATGGCCTCGATCGATTTGACCACATCGCGGCCAATAAGCTGGGTCTGCGCGAGCGCCTGTTCGGCGAGAGTACGCACGGCCTGTTCGACGGCGCCTTTCGCCTCTTCGGATTTAGGCCTGAACTCCTTCTGTAGCAATGAAGCAAACTCGCTTTCCTCCAGCTTCGGGACTTCAGCCTCTGGGGCCTGCTGTTGTGTTTCCGCCATTATCTTCTCCTTGTTTCCTCAGACTCGTTGAATCAGTTTCAGGATGCGCCGCTTTCGTCCGCCGGTTTCTTGCTGGTCGCCAGCGTTTGGAGCAAGGCGGGATCATTCAGAACTTTCGCTATCAGTTCCTCGGCACCGGTTTTGCCGTCCATATAAGTCACAAGATTGGAAAGCTGCTGGCGCGCCTGGAGTAATTTGTTGAGGGCATCGACCTTGCGGGCCACCGCGGCGGGAGAAAAATCATCCATACTCTCAAAGGAAATATCGACGCTGAGATTTCCCTCTCCCGTAAGGGTATTAGGGATCTGAAAAGCAACATGCGGCTTGACAGCCTTCATGCGGTCATCGAAGTTGTCGACATCGATATCTAAGAATTTGCGGTCCGCCACTGGCGGCAAGGGCTCCGTTGGTTTGCCGGACAGGTCGGCAAAGACGCCCATGACAAAAGGCAACTGAATTTTCTTTTCCGCACCGTAGAGTTCCACATCGTACTCGATCTGAACACGAGGTGCGCGGTTACGCGCGATGAACTTTTGACTGCTTTGTGCCATGATCCTACTCCCCCTTCAAAAGATGATTGAGAGACTATGCTGAAAATTCCCTGGTGCGTCGTACCCTCCCGTGATTTTTTACTGAACCATAATTTTAATCATAGACGCTGCTGATGAATATGCAAGCGGCCAACCCGTTTTAAACTCGTTTTTTTATTTTGGCCTGGTTCCTTCGTAACTATTCACGTTTTCTTTGGTTCAAAGCCGGTAATCTGCTTGATCTGGTTCAAACTGTCCGGGGCAAGATCCTGGATAATCTCAACAAAATTCTTGGTCATAAGCCGCTGTCCTCGCCGGATAAATAGAGGTGCCGGGTTAGCGGGTTCAGTTCGCTCGATGAACTCGCAAATCTTCTCCAGCATTCGCACAACGTCCTCGCGACTATGAATCTCTCCGGGTATCGCCGGCACAGGACTACCGATCTCCCTGTCTGCCGAAGGAACGGCTATTCCATTCACATCCATGGGATTGTTCCCTGTTTTTAAATTGCTTCTGCACAACTGCACCACTGTTTTGAGCATATCCTGTAGCGATTGCAAATCTGGAACGAGGGCATAGCCCACTTTCTCACCGAGAAAAGTGTGTATTCCATTCAGGGACACCAGCGCATCTCGTATAGCCTGTACAGATGAAGTGTTTTCCGGAAGGCGCAGGACTTCCTCAGCCTCGGCTTGAGTAGGCACCCCTTCATTGCTCGCTGCGGAAAACTTGCCCAGAGTTATCAAAACATCTCGTACCGATAGTCGTGCGTGGCTACCGGTACTGACGAAATTCACGCTACGCACATCACGAAGTAAAGTATCTGGATCCCGCAGCGACTTCCCCAACGACCCAAGCACATTAAGACGTGTGACCGGGCCTTCATCGGGATCGAGACCAGGATGGACATTCTCCCAGTAATTATTCAAGAGACCGAGCAATAACTTCAAACCGGAAGCAAGTCCAACCATGCCATCGCCATGAGTAAGGGCTCGCGTCAATAACAAGGCCACCCGCAAGTCTTTAGTTCGGGAAAAGAGCGCCTCGGCGCGTTGTTTAACATCAACCCAATCCGGCTCCTCAGCGGCAATCGTCGTTGCCCCGGATTGTCGCTCCGGCTTACCCTGGCCTGCTTGCTCAAGTGCCATGAAATCCGGGTCGTACTCAAAATCCGGCCCGCAGGGCGAATCCAGCGAAATCGGCTCAAGCAATTTCTCAATTTCCATCGAACTGGACCTCTTTTTTACCTCTGACTTGAAATATCATCTTGGGATACTATTTAACTCAGGAACTCAAAAAATCAAGAAGCAGGTCATTTAAACTCATGGCATTACGTAGCCAAATATACGATCCTCTCAAATCAGGATTTCGTCAACATCGTTTGCGGCGTAGCAAATTTATCCGCAATAATTTTCGTGCGAATGACATCAATCAATGAAATCTTCGATCCAATGCATTATAGAAAGACTTGATATGCGCTTTTATCCTGCTCGCTCCATCCCTGTCCTCTCTGGCTAACCCATCCACCAGGGCCTCAATGCCAGGACGTTTCTGTCTCAGTTCCGCCACGACCTGAGAAATATCGGCGGGCTTATAGAAATCACCATCAGCCAAGCCCGGCAATCCTGAAAAGAAATTCTCGGATTTTACCCAGCCAGCCAAATCGTAATCGTAGGGAAAAACAATCCATTTACCCTCAGCCTCGACAACTTTCATATTCCAGAGGCCTCTGGAAGCACTGAGATCATCCGGAGAGATGCGAATGATCCAGTCCCGGTTTCCGACTAGTGCCTGGAAAAACATGATACGAATAATATTTTTTGCATCAATAGGCTCGATCACCGAACCTGCTGCCCGCGCGTCTTTTGGTGCATCGGTAATGCTGGTGAAAATGTATGGCTTGTCCGAATCCGGAAAAGGAGCATCCGCGGCGCGAATCTCTTTCCCATCTGCCTGCTTCACAAAAGTTTTGATATCCTCCAGAAAGAAACCCGGCATAGGCTGATTTACGGCGAAGCCGCTTGGCTGCGGCTCAACGGGTCCTTTGCCGGTGTTGGCATCAATGTAGCTGAAGCTCGCCGGAAAAACCTGAAAACCAGGGATGGAAAGATATTCCTGCACCTTGTAGATCAACGCCTCCCGATGCGGCGACAAACCTCCCCAAACCCGGCGGAACCGCGGCGAGGACCCTAGTTTGCCGCCACAATGCGTGCCTATTCCAATGGAGTTCAATCCATCAAACAGCGTTCCTTTTGATACTCGTTCGCCGGTCGCCTGATCCTTTTCGAAACTCAGACTCATTTTCGGGAACGGGCACTCGGATGCGGACTGACTGGTATTTCCTCGTAACTCCACCTTTACGGGGAGATCGTGTTTTCCAGTGCGATCAGTCCATGCGAGGCGCCCGGGCGCCTCAAAATCCCTGATGTCCTCAGGCACTTCCTGGTTCGCGATTGCGCGGTGTTTCCACAAATCCGTAAAGTTGGTATTCAGGTTAAAAACAATTTTTTCCTTGGTGGAAAAAAGCGGGGCCTTGCTATGACCGATAGTTGGAGACAGGTTCGCGGAGTTCTGCGCCTGCGCCGGATATGAAAACCAGATGACTAGAGCGGCGAGCGTAAACCAATTGTTGAGATATTTTTTCATGGAACCTCCCCGGTTTGGACCAAGAATTGTCAATGAGTCTGTTCTTGCGTAGCGCCACGACAGCCACAGCAATCCACCTCGACGACTACTCCGCACCAAAAGGGACAGTCATCAGAGAACCCTTAGAAGAACTATAGGCGAGAATTACGGAAAAAACAGATTTACAGATTGTTTTTATTACGGAGTTTAGTCCCCCATAATTTCTTTGGCGCCGTCCGCTTGCACGCCCAGCACCGGATAGACCGCCGATGCCCCATCCCAACCCGCTTCAGCGGATTTTTTGTTGTCCCTTTTCCTGACCCGTCAACAACCACACCGCGATTCTGTTGTACGTAAGTCCAATATCGACTCATTCGCTCGTGGTACATAAGTCTAATGCCGGCTGATTTGCTGGTGCACGTCAGTCCAATTATCGATCCATCCATAAATCCGTAAGATGCTCAATGACCGCGGGCGGCATTTATCTGTGGCCATTAACCGTATGTATTCGTACTTCATCGCACTTGAGGAAAACATGGCACATTATAAGAAAAGCACTTCTCTGACCCTATCATTGGACCCAGTCTTCGATAAAATTTCCTCTCCGGCTGAGGGGGCAACTCGCCCAGGAATTCACAGATGCACTGGTTGTGGCGCGATTCCGGGATGGATGGGAGAGGGTGAGCCGGTATATGACCGCATGGGGGCCGAAAAATGAAAACAGCATTCGGGCCTTACACGGTAAGCATTGGAAACTCGCTGGCGCAATCAGAATGGCTTGTTAATGCATCGTACTGGCGAAAAGGATATGTCGCAAATCACACATTAACCGACTCCGTTGCAGTGATAGATGCCGAGTTATATGGCTCGGTAGTTGGCACTGTCATGGTGAAACTGGACTCGATCAGTGGACTATGTGCGGATGAGGCATATTCCATTGAACTTGACGAAATGCGACGCTGCGGCAGGAAAATAGCTGAGTTATCCCGGTTCGCCATCTTTCCCGGACAGCCAACCAGATCCGTCATGGGCGCTATGTTCCACTTTGTCTATTACTACACGCACCTGCTCAACGGCATCACTGATCTGGTTTGCGAGGTAGTGCCACGTCATATAGCGGGGCAACGGCGGCTTTTGGGATTTGCTCCGATCGCCGGACCAAAGCAATGTGAGCGAGTCGGCGTAGAAGCCGCCGTATTGCTGCATAAGACATTGGAATATTCATGAAAGACGAATGGATCAAACACGATGGTAAGTGCTTTCCAATACCGAAGGGAACGCTGGTCGATATTAAATGCAGGAACGGCGACAAGATTTATGGCATTGAGGCCGACATCAAATTAGAGGCCTTGGCCGCCTTCTGGAGGTGCGAGGGTGAGGAACTACAGTATGACATTGTTGAGTACCGTGTTTGTGCGAAGATACCCCATGGGTGAATTTATAGCTGTATGGGATGCCTTGGGACTGCTCGAAACATTGAAATGGTGCCCGGAGCCGGAATCGAACCGGCACGGGCGATTAGGCCCGAGGGATTTTAAGTCGGTCAAAGTAAGAATACCAGAGTAAAGCACAACACTTTGTAATAATTGGATCATGACCTTAGATGTTTCCACCTGTTGTCATTTGTTTCTATTCTTCATCTCTTAGTGTGCCAAAATTGTGCCGAGGCAGGGTTTACAGCAGATCAATTGTAGTGTCATTTCTTAGCTGAAAAAAATTAACCTCTGCCGGGGGTTGTTACCCCGGGTAGTCCCGCTTATGAGCCCTGGCATGCTGTGACCGGCCATAGGCTGGGAGGGAATCTAAAAAGGGCTTGAGACGAAGTATGAGCGGAGTCCGATTTAGTGGACGGGCAAGTCATCTGAATTATGCTGCAGATTGTTGCCTGCTGGCATAAAATTGGTTAGCGAAATCAGCGGGTACTTGATTGCCAATTTTCGCATGACGTCGACT
>JBKJYB010000047.1:0-3171 GCA_046716045.1 Nitrosospira sp. | reverse complement strand
CCGGCACGGGCGGCCGCCCCGGCCGCGAATTCCTCCGGGAATGAGGCAAGCGAGGAAGCTGGAAGCTCAAGCGCAACCAAGCCTGTATAGGTGAGCCCAACATTCAGGCAGTATGGCGGTTTCACCGTCCAATCGGTGGCGGTGGAAAGCTGGGGCTCGCTCTCGCCATTCACCAGTTTACCGAGAAACTGCCTGGCGGCCTCCGGTTGCGCAACCGTTAAGGCGAATACGCGCAGGGCCTGCATCGCGTACGTGCGAAGAATGAAACCCTGGATGTCTGCATGCGGCAAGTCACTCATGGGATTAGTCCTCGGATTCGGTCAAATCTCGCCGAGAGCCGCCTGGATATCCAGCACCGTTGCCTGGGGGTAGGCGCTGTAGAAGGGTTCAATGCCGCCCAGGTTGTTGGCCTTGACGTAGTCCCCGAAGGCGTCGCGATTTTGTTGAACAGGCAATGGGGGCGCGCCGTCCATGTGTTGGAGAAGCGCGTTGAAAACATCGCCGATCTCATCAATGAACTCATTGAGATAGTCCTCGAAGGACCCGTCGTAGGTTGTGATGATGGCGAGTTTGGTGTTATTTTCGAGGAATACAAAGCGTGCGAAATGCACGATCCTGAGTTTGTCGAGGGCAATCCAGATAGGATTCTTTTCCGGCGGAGCGGCTTGAATTTCGAGTATGCGCGCGTTGAGCGCCTGAAAGTCCTCGGGTGAGCGGATGGTCATGATCAAGGTAAGCGGGCTCTGTACCGTTTTCCGGACGGGAGCGGCGGTATCAGCCGGACGGGCGGTGTTAGTGTTTCGGTGAAATAGTCCCATGGGATTTTCTCCTGAAGGTGGCAATGCGATTAATGCGACATTGATTATGTTCCCGTCGATTACCGGTTCATGGGCCGCATCATGGAATACTTGTGGGGTGGGGTTCCCGGGATCCGTCCGGAAGCATTTCAGGAACTCCCTGAGACGACAGGTCATGGGAGGACTTTTGAGGTCCATCTGGAGACGCGTCAGACGATGGTACATGCGCTGCCTCCTGAAGCTTTTCAGGAGGCAGGTCCTGTGGCGGGCTACGGGGTGCTAAGGGGGTCTCAATTTCATTATCGGCCTTATCAGATGCCCGGCGATTATGACCACTTCTATGCAAATGATATGCCTTGATCAGCAGAGAGAGGCCGATCCAGCCAGCAATCAGCACAAAAGGAACTGCGACCAGCAATGGCTCCAGAGATGCGGCTACAGCCACGCCCAACAATATAACACCGCCGGACATCATCACTTTTGCCTCGGCCGCGCCAAGAACGAGACGGCTCGTCAGGGCGGCACCTACGGTGTTGCTAACGCGGATGGCGCCCGCAGTCAGCCGACTCGCGCTGCCGCCCGCACGCCTGCCCCGGCCGCCGCTCAAGGTAGGGCCGGACGCAATGGATTCAGGCAATACCACCGGCCGGACACGGTTCTTTTTACCGAGTACGATTTCGGTGGCACTGTTCAGGTCCCGCAGATACATCTGCTCCATTTCTTGCGCAAACCCCAAGTCTTCCACCGCCACATCCAATTCCCAATTGCCGAGCCAGCTGGCAATATTGAGATTGCTCGACCCTACGCGTGCCCAGCGGCCATCCGCTACAGCCGTTTTGGCATGCAGCATCGATCCATTCCACTCGAATACGCGCACCCCCGCTTCCAGCAGCGGACGGTAGCCGGCACGCGAGATCGGACGCAGAAATTTGAGGTCGCCGTTCGATCCAGGGACCAGTAACCTTACATCCACGCCATCCGTTGCAGCACCTCTCAGTGCTTGCACGTAGCTGGTGGTGCCAACGAAATAGGCATCGGTAAGCCAGAGCGTTTTTTGCGCTAATACCGCGATCAATTGTTCGAGGCGGTACAGTCCCGCGGTTGCCGTGACGCTGGCCAATACTCTTAAATCAACCGTGCCCACTGCGGGAATCGAATCCCGCTCCGGTACCTCGTGTGCGGGTAATTCGCGCCCGGTCTCGGCCCATGCGCGGGAAAAGGCCTGTACCACATCGGCCACGACCGGGCCGCGAACCTCGACCCCTGTATCGCGCCAAGGCGATATTTTGCGATTCGGGTCGCCCGCCCACATTTGACCTACACATAACCCACTGATAAACGCTACGCAGTTATCCACACAAAGTGATTTCCGGTGAAGACGGCTAACCCAGCCCAGGGGGCTATCCAGGCGTGGCGGATTGAAGCATCGCACTTCTACACCCCCATCGCTCAGGCGCCCCCAGAAGCTACCGGATGCTTCAAAGAACGAGCCCAACCAGTCGTAAAGCACCCTTACCTTGACGCCTTCTTTCGCCTTGGCAATGAAAGCGTCAGCAAACCGTTGTCCGATATTGTCGTCGCGGATAATATAATTTTCGAAATAGATAGTCTCTTCGGCTAAATAGATCGCATCCAGCCATGCGGAATAGTTTTCGCCACCATCTTTGAGAAGGCGGATGCTATTGCCGTGTGCGAGCGGCGCTCCAGCCGCGCGCGAGAATGCTTGGGCGGCGAGGATACGTGTTGCAGGCATTGCATCGCGGGGGTGTTCTTTAAGCTTAGTTCTGGCCATGTAAATCGCTCCATGATGGATGTCGCCGGGCTTACATATTGCAGCATTTATTCAGACACTCTTGTTCTAACTCTCTGTATGTAACAGCGCAGGGCGTTTTCAATCAGCGACCTCTTCGCCGAATTTGGAGTCGACGTAGCAACGCATGGCGGCAATCAGCGGGGTGAGCCCTTTTTGCCGGTTTCTGCCCGATCGCATATAGGCTGTGCAGTGCTCCGAGCCTGGTTCCAGGCTATGGTTAAGATTTATGCACTCTTTTTCAATGATTGGCCCGCCCTGAGACCAGTTGACCGATGGTTCCCAGCGGACGTGATCAATGAGGCAGTGCGAATCCATTACATGCACCTCCGTCACATCGTTTGCTTTTGCCACCCAATAATCGAGCAGCTCGTCCTTAAGTTCGGATACTTTCATGATTGCGCTCCGTATGGAAATTTTTAAAATTATTAAGCGGATTAATTTTTTCCGGCGCCGATTTGCTTTCCAGTGAAATTACAGCCGTTTCGCTTCCAGCGCATTGCACTGCGCTACATTTCCACTTTGAAGACCGCGCGTGAACCAGTCCATGCGCTGGCCGCCTGT
>JBKJYB010000046.1:0-3245 GCA_046716045.1 Nitrosospira sp. | reverse complement strand
TCGTGACCGCCTTGCCGCCAATGGCCGTTGCGACCAGCTCGTTTACATCGGCAACATTGAGACCGTGACGGGCAATGGCACGGCGATCGATGTCGATGGTCAATTCCTGTTGACCCGACAGGCGTTCGATGCGGAGGTCACGCGCACCACGCGTCGACTTGACAATGCGCGCCACCTGCTCGGATAACTTGCGCAACTCTTCCAGGTCATCGCCGAAGATCTTGACCGCAACCTGCGAGCGCACCCCCGTCACCATCTCGTCCACCCGCTGCGCGATCGGCTGCGACAGCGCGATATTCACGCCGGGCAGCACCATCAGCGCCTTGCGGATATCCTCCTCGATCTCCTGCTGGGTGCGGCCGGATCCCTCCAAGTCCAGTGACGCAATGGGGTCGGATTCGTTCTGAGACGCCGGGTCGGCGGGCGATTCGCCGCGGCCGAGCTTGGATACCACGCTCTCCACCCCCGGTATGGCGGCGATCAGTTTCATCGCCTCCATTTCCAGCTTGATCGCTTTGTCCAGCGAAATCGAGGGGACACGGATGATCACGGGTGTCACCGCGCCTTCCCTCATGATCGGAATGAAGGATTTACCAAGCAATGGATACAAGCCGACCGCAAGCAGAAGAGAACCCGCCGATACCAGCGCCGTGGCCTTGGGATTCCTCAATGCCAAATAGAGCAAGCGCAGGTAAAGAGTCTTGAGGATAGCGACGACTTTGGTATCCTCCTCGCTTCCACCCTCTAACGCATAGTCGCATAGCACCGGCGACAATAGCACCGAAACGACCAGCGCCACCAGCAGCGCGATGGAAATGGTGACGGCGAGCGGGCTGAACATCTTGCCTTCCATGCCCTGCAGCGACATTAGCGGCAGGAACACGAGAACAATAATGATAATGCCATAGATCACCGGCGCACCCACCTCGGCCGCCGCCTTGGCAATCGTCTCGGCCTTCGGCTCATCACCGTGGGCATGGCTCAGGCGCAGAAAGATATTTTCCACCACCACCACGGTGGGATCCACCATCAGCCCGATGGCGATTGTCAGCCCCCCCAGCGACATCAGATTAGCCGGGATCTGCAGATAGTTCATTATCATGAAGGTGACCAGCGGCGTAATGATGAGCGTCGCACAGACCACCAGGCTCACGCGCCAATTGCCGAGGCAGATAATCATTACCAGAATGACGAAGACCAATGCTTCGATCAATACCTTATACACGGAGTACAACGCGGCATCCACCATGACCGTCCGGTCGTAAAAAGGCACGATCTGCAGTCCGCCGGGCAACAGGCCGCGCTCGTTGATCTCGGCAACCTTTTCCTTGACCCGCCCTACTATGTCCTTGGCGTTGCCGCCGCGCAGCATCATCACGATGCCGGTTACCGACTCAGTGTAGCCGTCTTTGACACTGGCTCCCCAGCGCACCTCCTCGCCGAACTTCACCTCGGCCACATCGCGCACGTATATCGGCACGCCATCCACCTCTTTGAGTACGATGTTGCGGATGTCATCCAGCGTGCGGATCAGACCGACCCCACGGATCAGGTACTGTTCCGCGTGCAACGGCAGCAGGTTGCCGCTGGCATTTGCGTTGTTGGCCGCGAGGGCCAGGTCAACGTCTGTCAGTGTCAGATCATAGTGACGCAACCGGAACGGGTCGGTCAGCACCTGGTATTCCTTGACATAGCCCCCGATCGAGTTGACTTCCGCCACGCCGCGGACCGAGCGCAGCAGCGGCCGCACCACCCAATCCTGGATCGTGCGCCGTTCGGTCAGCTCTTCGACCGTGAGTGCGCGCTTGCCGTCGTCGGGATGCTCGATAGTGTATTGGTACACTTCGCCCAGACCGGTGGATACGGGCCCGAGCACCGGGTTGATGCCCGGTATCAGCGTGGGCGCTACCCCGATCAACCGTTCCAGTACCAGCTGGCGCGCAAAGAAAACGTCGGTATCATCGGTAAACACCAGCGTGATGAGCGACAATCCGCTCTTGTTCATGGCGCGCATCTCCACCAGCCCCGGCAGGCCGGTCATCGCGATTTCCACCGGCACCGTGACCAGGCGCTCGACCTCCTCCGGACTGCGGCCGACCGCCACCGTCGCGACCTGCACCTGTATATTGGTGACATCGGGGAAAGCATCGACCGAAAGATTCTTCGCGGCAAACACGCCCGCGATGCACAGGGCGAGCGAGACCACTACGACCAGCAGTCGCTGCCTGAGCATGACGCGCACAATTGCGACTAACATCGGCTTATTCCAGTTCGGCGAGCTTGCGCTCGTTATCCAGATGAAAGGCGCCATTCACGACGATCTTCTGATCGATGGTGACCCCTTTCAGCACGGGATACATGTCGGCGACTTTGGGACCCAGTTCGACGGGCACGCGCAGGAACCGGTTATCGCCTTGAGCCAGGAATACATAATCCTGGTTGCTCTCGCGCACCACCGCCGTTTCCGGTACCACCAGGCTTTTATGCGGATTATCGGTGATGTGCATGGTGGCCAGCATGTCGGGCTTGAGCTTGCGCTGCGGATTCGCCACCAGCGTGCGCACCATCACCGTGCGGGTCAGCGGGTTCACCGTATCGGCAACGAATATAATGAGGCCATCGAAGCTTGTATCGCCCAGCGCCGGAATATGAATGTCCACATGCTGGCCGACCCTTACATTACGCGCGATCTGCTCCGGCACATCGCCCACTACCCACACAGAAGATAAATCGGCCACCCCAAATAGCTGATCAGCCGGTTGTACCACTTGGCCGACGATGACATTCCGCGCAATAACAATGCCACTCCTCGACGCATTGATAGTAACGTTAGGCACGATATGCCCCTGCTTCGCCAGTTCTTTCAATATAGCGCTATCCATCCCCAGCAAGCGCAATTGATCCTTCGCCGCCTCCAGCTCGGCGCGTGCGACTTCCAGCTCCGACTCGCGCCGTTCCAGCTCCGCGACAGCGATCACATCGGCGGCCAGTAAGTGTTGAGCACGCTGTGCCGCTTTTTCAGTCAGCACAGTCCGTGAAAACGCGCGCAAGTAGGCCAGCTGCGCCTGGGTCAATTCAGGGCTGGAAATACGCGCCAAAGGCTGGCCGGTATTAACGCTATCACCCAGCATGACGTATAAATCGATGATGCGCCCCGTAACATAGGACCCGATATGAACCAGCCTCTCCTCGTCCACCTCGACCTGGCTTGGAACCTGCAATTTATCAGCGAGATCGACCATCGT
>JBKJYB010000045.1:0-8549 GCA_046716045.1 Nitrosospira sp. | reverse complement strand
TACCGTGTTGGTCTCCGCCATGATGAAATTAACGCTGCTGCCGGGGGGAATCACTTCCAGAGACCGGGTGCCGCCGGTAATGCCGAAAATAGTTTCGCTCCGGGCGCTTCGGTACCAGCTTCCCGGTTCATCCGAAATCACGAAAGTGACAAGGCCGGGGTCGGTGCTCGTACTGCCATATATGGCGCCATAGGGGGAAGCGCCAGCGACGCTGTTGCCCATTCCTTTATTCGGGCCATTCGTGGCGTCGACTCTAAAACTGCCATGCATGCCCGCTTCCATGTGGGAAAACAGATGGCAGTGGTACTGCCAGTTGCCGGCGCCAACACCGGCACCCGCTTTAATGGTGAAAGTATGGCTGTCGGAAACGTCGTCCATCAATTTGGTGTCGATAACGCTGGTGGTTCCAGGCTCCAGCCAGCGATGGGCGTGCAGGTGAAAGGTATGCCCGGGTCCTACCGACAGGATATGAAATCTGACGATGTCATCCTCGACAGCCCCAAGAATCGGGTTGGTCCACAGGGGTACTTGTGTTCCGGCTTTGGATATTTCTGTTGCCCAGAAGGTCGAACCGACCATAAACAGCACATACTGTTTGTCCAGTTGTCCCGCGTTGACCGATTTGAGGGCGCCATCGTCGTCGACATAGCGTTCTACTTTCCCATCCGTCCTATCGACCACAATCGCGCCAAACAGGCCAAGTAACTCCTGTCCCTCACCGTAGTAGGGATAGGCGCCGGTTTTGGTGGCGGTGAATGTGTAGCTCAGCGTTCCTCCATTCGGGGCCGCCTTTGCGACGCTGCTGGTTGAAAGACCGGGCACCTTGAAACCCGCCGGTTTATCCGTATTGTTGGTGACCGTAACACTGACGGTATCGCCCTGTTTTACGAAAAGGGTGGGTCCCGGGATAACCGCCTGACCATCCCCTCTTTTGTAGCCATACTGACCGTTGGGTAACACCTCCGCCGACAGCGCGAGGTCATGATTTGCCGCCTGGGCCATGGGTGGAGCCAGTAGCAGCATGGCCGCGAACAGCGTGCACGCTGTCCCTATCGCCGCGGGTATTTTCAGTCCAAAGATATTTTTGCTCATTTAGTTTTATCCTCTTGATCTATCTGCCTGTTCATTAAGGAGCGCCGCTCGTGACATTGAAGCTGCCCCTCATGCCCATTAATTTGCGCGAGAAATTCGCGTTCATATAGTTCGCGCTGCCTAAGGCCTTGATGGTAAAAGCATGATTCTCAAGGGGGCCGATATCTTTCGCGACAATCAATTTCGCCGTTCCGGGATCGACCCACTGATAGCCTTCGAGCTGGAATCGATTCAGATAGGTGCCCATCGCGATAAGATGGAACCTTACGTTGTCACCGCCATTCGCGGTCAGAACGGGGTTGGTTCCGAGCGGAGTCTGCTGTTTGCTGGTGCCGTCAATTTCCATTCCCCAGAAAGCATCGTCAGCCAGATAAAGCACATAGTCTTTTTTAATGCTGTTAACGGGCACGTTTGAAATACTGCTACCGTTGCTTGCGGTCACCGAACCTGATGCCGGATTGACTATGACGGTACCAAAAAGTCCCCTGTCTTCGGAGCCATTGTGGGTTTCAAAATTGTGATCGTGGTACGGCCAGGTGCCGGCGGTGCCCGGCGCTACGTCCCAGAGATAGGTATAGAAGC
Organism: Nitrosospira sp.; assembly: GCA_046716045.1. Lineage (GTDB taxonomy): Bacteria > Pseudomonadota > Gammaproteobacteria > Burkholderiales > Nitrosomonadaceae > Nitrosospira. Next base: position 6,875 of record JBKJYB010000045.1, on the reverse strand, counting down.
GTCCGCCATGATCGTGATAGGCGCCCTCATCTTCAACCTTGTTGATAATCTTGAGGGTGCCATCGCTCAAGATGGTGTAATGCACACCGTGCACATGGACGCTGATTTGCTGATCCGGGCTGACGGTAACGCCGTTGCGGATGGTAAGCCTGACCTTGTCGCCTTCCGTGAGAACTATCGTCGGTCCGGGAATGGTAGCCTGCGTACTGTATCGGGAAGTAATGTTAACGCCATCAACCTGATGCTCGACCATGCGGTAGGCAAGCAAACCGTCTTCCGTTTCTTCCGCGATCATTTCAATGTGGTGTTTGGCACCGTTTTTTTTATCCGAATGGCGTTCAGCACCGATGCTTTCCGCGGGAGATAGAAAAAACATCCCAAGAGACAGGATAAGCGCAATCCCCGGCTTGATGAACAAGCATCCCAATCGCTGCACGATTGGAGAGTATTGAGTTTGATCAGAAGCTGTAAAACCCCCCACAGCATAGCTATGTTGATACTTCATTATCGCGAGGCTCCTCTAGGTTATGGCTTGGTCTTGGTAAAGTGAAATACGGATTACGCGGTTTGAGACGTGTCATATCGAGTCGTCAGACCACAATCAAAACGTTCATGGCTCAATGGATAGGTGTCAATACTTGGGTATTGCCCGCATTCGGGTACGAGTCGCGGTGAAAAGGGTTATCCATTTCACTTCGATGTCATTATTCTTTGCGCTGCGGATTATGAGTTAAGACCTGTTCGGGCACTACGGGAGTGTTGTCCTTATTTGGGTAAGGATGTGTACCTTATTTTTGTCTGAAATCGGTACATTTGCACCAGATGACGCGAGGGCGCGGAATTCCCGGGCAAGGGAATGGATGCCGCCCGCAATCAGTTATAAACGGCTTGTGGGAGACTCAGATCGAGCGCATGTCACACTGAATTGATGATGGTGGAGTTTGGCAAACATGAAAAGATCAAAGCGGTTCGTGATCTCTAATTTGCTGAAAATGGACGTCAGATGGTTCCGCAGGGTCTGTTCGCTAATATCCAGCGTGCGTGCGATTTTCTTGTTCGAAGCGCCCGCCTCATTCGCGAAAGCATTGACGATTACGCGTTCTTTGCGCGTAAGCGCAATGATTTTCCCCGTGACGGGGTCGACAGGCGCCTTTTGACCCGCACGTAAAAAGTTGATAAAGACACGTCCGGTAGTCCGCCGGTCGAGCCACAGCTCGCCATCGTGAACTTTCTGGATGGCCTTGAGGATGGTTTGCGTAGGCTCCTCTTTGTATACGACGCCCCGTGCGCCATTGAACAAAGCCACGTCGATAGCGGTCTGGTCGCGAATCTCGGTAAAGATGATGATGTGAAAATGCCCCTCCCGCAACAAATCGGGGATAAGGTCCACGCCCCTTTCTCCGCCAAGGTCAAGGTCGAGTAAAACTATATCGGGTTGACTCTCCCTGGCCAGCCGCCTGGCGTCCGCGCCATTATTCGCCTTGCCGGCGATTTCCATGCGCGGAGACTCGCTGTTTATTAGTTTTTCCAGTCCCCATAGAACAATCTGATGACTGTCGATCAGCAGGACGCGGATGGGTATGTGAGAGGAGGGATACATGAATTAGTGTTCTGCCAACCTCTGGAATTGTAAAAAAAGCATAGTATGGTTTCATTGATTATGCAACTCAACCAGCGTGGCCCGCGGAGAGAAAATAAACGCTTCGCTTGACCATATTCGCACAGATTGTTTTATCTTGATACTGCTTGCGACATTATGTGGAGGCATATATGATTCGCACAAATTCATCTATGGATTAACCTGAATCCTGTAGCGAGTTCGCCAAAGAAGTGAAGGCATAGTGGCGAAAAAGTCTTTACGGTCATGGTGTTAAACGGAAAAAATAGGCGCTCAATTGCCGGATTCGGATTCAATCATTTCATGCGTTTCGTCAACTCTGGTAATCGTTTTGTCACGTGAGACCCATACACTCTGTGCTATGCAAGTCTATGAACAGATCAAGAAGTACTAAAATGAAATATTGGAGTATCCGGCGCCGCGCACAAGCGGAAAATGGATTCACGCTACTTGAGTTGCTGGTCGTTATGGTCATCATTGGACTGCTGGCCGGTTACGTGGCGCCCAAGTATTTTTCCCAGGTGGGCAAATCCGAAGTCAAAGCGACTCAGGCGCAGATTGATGCCATAGAGAAGGCACTGGATCAGTATCGCCTGGATACCGGCCACTACCCTGCCACCGAGCAAGGATTGGCCGCATTGGTGACACGTCCGGCCAGTGAGCTGAGATGGCAGGGACCCTACCTCAAAAAGATGGTGCCGCCTGATCCGTGGGGGCGGCCATACATCTATAAAAATCCGGGTGAACGCTCGGAGTTCGATTTGTACTCCCACGGCAAGGACGGCCAGCCTGGTGGGTCGGGTGAAGCAGCGGACATCACGAACTGGTAGGTTGAGATGCGTTACGAAGTGAAAGCTGTGCTTACCGGACAAGGCACGGTATTCCTCGAACTCGATGCGGAGAACGAGGATGAAGCTCGTCTCCAGGTAACGTCGCAGGGCGGCATGGTATTGAACGTGCGCCGAAGGTTTACCGGCTGGATGCCGAAATCCAGACTGCGTTTTCCGCTGGCGCATTTCAGCCAGGAGTTGTTGTCCCTGCTGGAAGCGGGACTTAGCTTGGTGGAGAGTATCGAGACGCTATTGGATAAAGAGCAGGATGCCGCCGTGCGGAAAGTTATCGAGGGTCTGCTGGCGCGGCTCTATGAAGGCATCACTTTATCGCGTGCATTGGAGCTATATCCCCAAGCGTTTCCCCCCCTTTATGTCGCGACTGCGCGGGCCAGCGAGCGCACCGGCGATCTGCCCGAAGCGCTGACGCGTTTCATCAGCTATCAGACGCAGATGGATTTGGTCCGCAAGAAACTGATCGGCGCCTCCATTTACCCGGTTCTTTTGCTGGTGATCGGACTGCTGGTGGCAATGTTTCTGCTGGTTTTCGTCGTACCGAAGTTCAGCGCCATTTACGAGGACATGGGGTCCGATTTGCCCTGGCTTTCCGTCATGCTGATTGAATGGGGACATTTCGTGCATGAGCAGGGGGGGCTATTGGCAGTCACCGGAACGGCCGTGCTTGGCGTTGTTATTTACGGTATAACGCGGCCGTTGTTCAGAGTGTGGCTGGCCCAGCAATTATGGCGCATTCCCGCCATTGGAGAACGTATGCGAGTTTATCAGCTTGCCCGTTTCTACCGGACGCTGGGCATGTTGTTACGCGGCGGCATTCCGATAATAAAAGCGCTGGAAATGGTTAGTGGTCTGCTGCAGCCGCACTTCCGGCCCAGGGTGCAAGCGGCTGCCTCTCGCATAAGCGAGGGAAAAACGATCTCCAGCGCGATGGAAACAGAGGGGCTGACCACCGCGGTGGGCGATCGCATGCTACGAGTCGGAGAAAGAACCGGTCTCATGGGAGAAATGATGGAGCGCATCGGCAACTTTCACGATGAAGAAATTGCGCGCTGGGTGGAGTGGATGACGAAGCTGATCGAACCCTTGCTAATGGCGGTGATTGGTGGCGTGATCGGAGGAATTATCATACTCATGTATATGCCGATATTCCAGTTGGCGGGAAGTGTCAATTGAGTCAATTAGCTGAAGCCGCCATACCGTTACCGTTGGCCGCAACGCTGCCGGTGGATGTGCATTCCGAAAATATGGTTGAAGCGGCGCGTGATCTCGCGCTACCGTCGGCCGCAACGCTGCCGATTGATGTGCATCGGCTTGAGCAGGCGCGCGCGGAGGCCATGGTCCGGGGCGTTTCAGTTATAGCGGTTCTGGAAGAAACCTGTGGCCTTGCGCCCGATCAACTGGTTGCGGAACTCGGCCGACTGCTCCGGATGCCCGTGTTGACGATGGAGGATTTGCGAGCATTTCATCCCGCATTTGAGACGTTGCCTTTTAATGAAGCGGTTATGCGGGAATGCGTATTGTTCCGGCGGGAGAAACAATACGTTCTTGCCGTGGGCAATCCATTCTCACCCAATCTGAGATCGTGGGCGGATGACCGGTTTGATGTCGCGGCGGAGTGGCATCTGGTGCATCCCGCCGATCTGGCCGCCTTTTTTGCGCTGCAGGAAAAGACAATGCGCGCAATGGATAGCGTGCTTCCCGCGGCGGAACGCGGGACCACGAAAGCGGGTGAGGAGAATCTTTCACTCAAGACGATTAACGAAGGTAGCAGCCCCGTGGTGCGGCTGGTGCATTCCACGCTGTATGACGCCCATAAGTCGCAGGCAAGCGATATTCATCTCGAAATGGTGACGGGTGCATTATCGATCAAATACCGGATCGACGGTGTGCTGACCCTGATTGGTGTGGTGCAGGGCCCAGACCTGGCTGAGCAAGTGGTTTCCCGGATCAAGGTGATGTCCGATCTGGATATTGCCGAGCGCCGTGTACCGCAGGATGGCCGCTTCAAGATCTCGATCCAGGGGCGGGAGATCGATTTTCGCGTTTCAATCATGCCGAGTATTTTTGGCGAGGATGCTGTGCTGCGTATTCTCGACCGGCAGGCGCTTGCCGACCATGTCGAGGGACTGACATTAAACCATCTTGGTTTCGACCCGGTCGCGATAGCGAGTTTTCGCCGTCTCAGTTCCGAACCCTATGGCATGTTGCTGGTTACCGGCCCCACCGGCAGTGGCAAGACTACGACGCTGTATGCCGCGATTTCGGAAGTCAATGATGGGCAAGACAAAATCATCACGATAGAGGATCCGATCGAGTACCAGTTACCCGGCGTGCTGCAGATACCGGTCAACGAAAAAAAGGGGCTGACTTTTGTACGTGGTTTGCGCTCGATTTTGCGCCACGATCCGGACAAGATCATGGTCGGCGAAATCCGCGACCCTGAAACGGCGCAGATTGCCATACAAGCGGCGTTGACGGGCCATCTTGTATTTACCACAGTACATGCCAATAACGTGTTCGACGTCATCGGCCGTTTTTCACATATGGGGGTGGATCCCTACAGTTTTGTCTCCGCCTTGAACGGAATCGCCGCGCAAAGGCTGATTCGTCTGCTTTGCTCACATTGCGCGGTGGAAGAGCGGCCGGACGAGCAATTGATCACGGAATCCGGCATTACTTCCGAGCAAGCCGGCGCATTCCGGTTCCGCGTTGGCAAAGGCTGCGGCCAGTGCCGGGGGAGTGGTTACCGTGGACGAAATGCAATCGCGGAAATGCTGGTATTGAACGACGAAATCCGTGAACTCATCATAGCGCGTGAGCCCATACGCCGGATAAAAGAGGCGGCGCGGCGCGGCGGTACCCGCTTCCTGCGGGAAGCGGCGCTGGACATGGTGAAAGCCGGGCAAACAAGTTTGCAGGAGGCCAATCGTGTCACTATTGTGGCGTGATCAGATGCAGGTTTTTTTCGCGCCCGGGCGGGTCGAACTGGTGCGTTCGTACCGGGGAATAAAGCCGAAGCAGGCTGCCAGGCTTACGGCGGTATGCGAACCCGATCCGGATTCGCCTGCCTGGGAGCAGCCGCTGCGGCAATTGGATCAGATGATCGCGGATGCCGCTGGCGTGGATATCACCATCATGATTTCCAATGACTTTGTGCGATACGCGGTGGTATCACCGCAGACGCAAATCGCGACCCCCGCTGAGTTGTACGCATACGCGGCTTTTCACATGCGTGAGGTGTACGGAGAGAGAGCCGCAGCATGGACACTCAGCATGAGTGCCTGGGACCCATGCGGCGGTGGCGTGTGCGCAGCGATAGAAAGTACCCTGCTTCAACGACTGACCGAACTCACAGTGCGCCGCAATGTGAGGTTAAAAAGTATAGTGCCATACCTGTCGGGAGCCTTCGATCAATGGCGCAAACGATTCGACGGTGAACGGATATGGTTTGCCCTGGTGGAAACCGGGCGCCTTTGTCTCGCCTCGTTATCGAACGGCGCCTGGCAGGGGATACGCAACCAGCGAATGTTGCGTAACGTGGAAGACGAACTGCTTGCGGCGCTGGATCAGGAAGCGATACTGCTTTCAGCGCGCAAGGAAACCGTCGAACCGGTCTACCTGTTTGCGCCGGAGCATCCGGAATTGGCATTACCGGATGATTGCGGCTGGCGGATTATTCCATTGCAGACCGAGAGTATGCCTGTGCCGCCGTATTATCCGTCCGCTGTCGCGGCTCCAGACAGGGAGAATTGATGCGCAGCCTGAATCTGAAATTTCCCGATGGTGGGCAGGAAGCACGAAGCGCCGGATACGTCATGCTGGTGCTGGGTATACTTGCTTTAAGCGGTGTGCTATACCAATACCAAAGGGCTATGGACGAGGTGGCCTACTGGGATTTGCGCATCGCCTCAATGGATCGCCAAACGCAGAGGAAGACGATGCCACTGGCTTCCCCAGTCCAGGGAGGACGGGAAATAAAACAGGAAGTTAAAAGAGCCAACGCGGTGTTGAGCGAGATTGACTTGCCGTGGGGTGCGCTCTTTGATTCTGTCGAATATGCAACAAGCCACGAGGTAGCTCTGTTGTCGTTCCAGCCGGATGCCGCCGGTCGAACGATGCGAATGGGTGGCGAGGCAAAAAGTATGCCGGCACTGCTTGACTTCGTCAGCGCCCTGGAGCGTGAACCGGTCCTCAAGGATGCTTATCTGCTTAAGTATGAAGTCAAGCAGGATGATCCGCAACGGCCAATTATTTTTTCCGTTATGGCATCATGGATCGAAGCGTCCTGACAAATGCGTTGCTGCGGGTGCGCTGGCAAACGGCGCGACTCGGCAGGGCTGGAAAAATCGGCTTTGGACTGCTGGTTTTCTCGGCTGTGTTTTTCTTTTCGGCGGTGCTGCCGCGCCACG
>JBKJYB010000044.1:0-3184 GCA_046716045.1 Nitrosospira sp. | reverse complement strand
GCGTTTAACTCGACACGTGGGGTGGAAAGTCCGACGATGTCGTATATCGTCAACCGTCCGAAGACAGAACCAGGCTTTGGCTTGATACGCCAGGAGGTGGAAGGCCGTAGCATTCGTTACACCATTCATTCCTACGCAACGGACAAAGGAGAAGCGGAACGGTATTAATGAAAATCCCTCCCCTTCTTTGAAAAGAAGGGGAGGGAGCTGGGCGAAGGTGGATGGGATGATGAATTACGTGTCTCCACCTACCTGTGCCCAATCCTGAATTCGGTGTGTAACCCGTATTACAAATCAAATATAACTAACGCGCGCGTCTAATATCTTATGTACTTCATTGTGGGGATCAAACATGAAAAAACCGTCAAAGGAACTCGCCCCGTCCGATAATGGTTCAGTTGATCTGGACGCTGAATTTCGCGCTTCCAACATCAAGGAAGTACTGGATAAGCTTGATCTTGAATTGATCGGCTTGAAGCCCGTAAAAACCCGCATCCGCGAGACTGCGGCACTATTGCTCGTCGACCGCGTGCGCAAGAAATTGGATCTGACCGCCGGGGCGCCCAGCCTGCACATGTGCTTTACCGGCAACCCCGGCACCGGCAAAACCACTGTGGCGCTACGGATGTCGGAGATCTTGCACCGCCTGGGTTATGTGCGTGAGGGACATCTTGTTTCCGTCACCCGCGACGATCTGGTGGGCCAGTATATCGGCCATACCGCGCCGAAGACCAAGGAAGTATTGAAAAAAGCAATGGGTGGCGTGCTATTCATTGATGAGGCCTATTATCTTTACAAGCCGGAGAACGAACGTGATTATGGCGCAGAATCGATTGAAATCCTTTTGCAGACAATGGAGAACAATCGTGAAGATCTGGTTGTGATTCTGGCGGGCTACAAAGACCGGATGGACAAATTCTTCCACAGTAATCCCGGTATGCGTTCGCGTATCGCCCATCACATCGACTTCCCCGACTATAGCGCCGATGAATTGCTTGCAATCGCCAGACTCATGCTGGCCGCGCAGAATTATCGCCTTAGTCCCGAGGGCGAAAAAGCATTCGGCGAGTATATCCGGCTACGAATGAAGTTGGAGCATTTTGCCAATGCGCGCTCGATTCGCAACGCCCTTGATCGAGCACGTCTGCGGCAGGCCAATCGCTTGTTCGGAGGAGCAAAGAAAAATCTTTCGCGGACCGACTTGATGACTATCGAGACCGAGGACATCCGCGCGAGCCGGGTCTTCAAAGAAGGTGCTGTTGATCTGGATGGAGACGAAGGTGCGAACCAGATACCATCAAATAGCTGATCTGACGTAGATTCTCTCAGGCACAAGCCTTTTTAGTAAATTCACCCGAATTCCGTCATTCAGGACTTGACCCGGAATCCAGTCCAGGCCAACAATGGCGTACTTTGAACCCCCCACTGGATACCGGCTTCCACCGGTATGACGTTTGTACTGTTTTCTCACCGGATCAATAGGTAATGCGCGCCATCCGTCTGGAAAAGCCGTTGGCTAATCGTAACAAACTATTCGTTCCTTACTGCCCGATCTGTAGGAATTTAAAGGCCTGGTAACTATGGCACTGGCACTTCTGGTGATGGTCAAGCTCGCCAATGTCGCCGTGCCACTGGTTCCGGAAGAACTTGTCGATGCACTCGACCAGCCGCAAACCCTGCACCAGGTGAGCAGATCACGAGATAGTCTCGCGAAGATATGCGCCTGGCTTCTGGGGACAATGGGTACTACTTACGGTGTATCCCCCCGCAGCGCTGGGACAGCAATCGCTGCCGGAGCCACCGGCGAAGAGCGGGCCGGCGTCAGCCACGCAGACGGAAGTAAATGATTCTGCGGAAGAGTCCAATGTCGTGACCAAGGAACGCCGTATCCTCAGAAGACTGGGGCCGCAGCACGTGACGCCGGAGCAGCAGGAAGAAGCGGAGCGTCTCAGACAACGGGCCGCCAAGTACGGGACCGACCCCACGGCGATCGTGGGACGAGTACAGTTTACTTCCCAATATCTCGACGTCCCGGACGGAGGGCGAGTCCTCTTTGGCGCGGGCCGTGTCGATCTGCCGTTCCAGCGAAACTACTTGCTCAGCGTGTCCGCGCCGTTCTTGAGTTCGAGTATTCCAGATCGTTCGGGCACCACCACCACGCAGGGCTTCGGTGACCTCTCCATCCTGGCCGGGTGGCGTGCGTATAATACGCCCGAATATGCCGTGCTAATCGGTGTGCTTACGACATTGCCCACCGCCGAAGAGACCCGACTGGGCCTTGGCAAATATACGGTCGGCCCAACCATCGCCACAGCCCGATTTCTTCCTGGCTGGGAATCCTTCCTGATAGGGTCGTTTACACAACAAATATCCGTTGGCGGCGATTCTGTTAGAAATCCTGTTAATCTTTCAAGAGCATTGGTTCAACTCAACACGATTTGGGGCACTCAATGGTGGACCATCGCCCAGGCCGCGTGGCAAGTCGATTGGGAACGAAGCACGACCGGCAGCATGGCCCTTGAGCTCGAACTCGACCGGAATGTGGTGGGAAAATGGGGGGTGTTCGTACGTCCGGGTGTCGGCATTTTTGGGCAGAATCTAGGCGGTGCCTATGACTGGAATATTGAAGGTGGAATTCGCTATATGTTCCCGAGCTTCTAGTCCAGATATTTCACTTCACCCGTCCAACTACAGGATTTAGGATAATGCGTCCCACTCGCCTGGAAAAACCATCGGCTAATCGTAACGACTGGCAAACCATTCGCTCCTTGCTGCCCTATCTGTGGGAATTTAAAGGCCGGGTAGTCGTGGCACTGGCACTCCTGTTGATGGCCAAACTCGCCAATGTCGCCGTGCCACTGGTTCTGAAAGAAATTGTCGATGCACTCGACCAGCCGCAGACTCTGCTGGTCCTGCCGGTTCTGCTGCTGCTGGGCTACGGTGCACTGCGCCTGTGCAGTACGCTGTTCGGCGAATTGCGCGATGCGATATTCGCCAAGGTGACACAGCGCGCGATCCGGCGGGTAGCGATCAAGGTGTTTGGCCACCTGCATGCACTGTCACTGCGCTTTCATCTGGAGCGCCAGACCGGCGGCGTATCGCGCGACATCGAGCGCGGGACACGCGGCATTTCCTTTCTGCTTAATTTCATGCTGTTCAACATCCTGCCGACATTGCTCGAAAT
>JBKJYB010000043.1:0-5327 GCA_046716045.1 Nitrosospira sp. | reverse complement strand
TTCAGTCATGTGAGCTTTCCGCCAACGGTGATTACTGGGTTATTCGCAGTAACAGTGAGGATTACGTCGTCCACGGCATGACGGAGTTCTGCTACGTCGGTGTTAACGCGCACTTGATCAACGTCATTACGGGCGAGCGTGAGACGGTCGTCAGTTGCATGAGTGTCGATGAGTATCTGCAAGACAAATACGACCTGGAGGCAGCGTCGGGCAACCAGTATGTACTGACCCCGGCAATTGACCGAGGCGACAAACCGGCGCTGGTCAATTTGCGTCGAAAACTGCAGTGCACCTACCCGCAAACCCTTGCGTTGCTGACGGGCATACAACGACTTTGGCTCACAGGTAAACGCAGGCTTCTTGAAGACGCGCAGCGACTGCTTCTCGAACAAGGCATAACCACCCAAATCGAGTTAGTGCTTGATGCCGTCGAAGCAGTCGCCATCGGCGTCGAAACCTGGCACATCGAAGCGGTGTTGATGGCTGTGCGCGAGAGGTTGTGCTGAGCCGACGCCAAGGAGCAGTCATATAAAATGCCATAACCCACCATCAATAGATGCGGCCGACGCCATGCCCCAGCCCACAAGTCACCTATTTGCTTATGTAAGGAAAATCAGCGATTTCCGGCCTGACGTTACCGCTATCGTGCTTTTCGGCCTGAAGGCCGAAGACGATGGTCTGGTGTATCTGGAGATACGCTTTAATGACTACGGAAAACTCCAAATTGAAGGCGACCACTTGATGCTTGGATTGGATGAGGCACTAGAAAGCGCCGAGTTCGAGTACGGTATTTTGCCAAATGATTGGCGAGTAATGAGCGAGGCGGAAATTCAGCGAATCCCATTCTTTGTCGGTGGAACATGCGTTTAGTGATTTGACCGCTTTGGGTCCAGGCTGTGTGAAAACGCAGACGTCACATCAGAGTTTTGCTGTTTATAAAAAAGCGGCGGAAATTTGAAGTCGGCTTTGACTATAAACTCCGTGACATAAGGTATTGCTCTTTCCCCCAAGCCTCAAAGCGCTCCAACACTTTCCAGCCAAGCTTGGTGTAATAATTGCTCTGGCTGTGGGTGTGCAAGTACAAGGTAGTGAACCCAGCGTCTCTTGCATGGACACAGATGCCTTCGATTAACTGCGCTGCGAGCCCTCTCCTTCGAGCTTCAGGTGTGATGAACACACACGCAAGCCACGGGCCTAGATCCGGCCGGTCAGATAGGTCGTTATTGGCAAGCGTAGCGCCACCTAGCAACTGGTCTCGTTCCATTGCGATCAGACACTTCCAACTGCCATCACGCTGTCCATCAGAGAACTCGTGTTTCCAACTCGAAAGAGATTGCTGCGTAAACTCATAACTGAATTCCCGATAAAGCCATTCGGCCATAACGCCGCACTTGTCCATTTGTTTATCGAGCCAATCCACTCGCAGCATCTGAAACGCTCCTTATGTATTTGTCACGCTGGTAGGGTTCGGGACAATCATACAGCCGTCTGCCTGCGGTACAGACTATGTCAAAGTCAGGAGGATCGTCTAACCTTTCGACCACCGAGATAGCGGAGGCGATGATGAAGCGATTCATAGAAGGCGAGGCTCGGACTCAAGTTACCTTACTGCCGGAGTGTTTGGACGATTACGTGACGGAAGAAAATCCGGTGCGTATGGTTGATGTCTTCGTCGATGAACTCGACTTGGGTGCACTTGGATTTGAGGGTGTCGATCCTGCTGCAACGGGTCGTCCTGCCTATCACCCAGCGGTCTTGCTGAAGATCTACATCTACGGCTATCTCAATCGGATTCAGTCCAGTCGCCGGCTTGACCGTGAGGCCAAGCGCAATGTCGAGTTGATGTGGCTGACGGGGCGTTTGTCTCCAGACTTCAAAACCATTGCCGACTTTCGCAAGGACAACGGCAAAGCCATTCGCAGCGTATGCCGCCAGTTCGTAGTGCTTTGTCGCAACCTAAATCTCTTCTCTCAGTCGATCATCGCCATCGACGGCAGCAAATTCAAAGCCGTGAACAACCGCGACCGTAACTTCACCCAGGGCAAAGTGAAGGCACGCATGCAACAGATCGAGCAAAGTATTGATCGCTATCTGTCAGCGATGGATTCGGCGGATCGAGCAACGCCCGAAGTGGCCGAGGCCAAAGCAGAGCGGCTTAAAGAAAAGATAGAAACACTGAAAAAGCAGATGCAGAAACTCAAGGACATCGAGGTGCAGCTCCACGAAAGTCCAGACCAACAGATCTCCCTCACAGCCCCAGATGCACGCTCAATGGCCACGAGCGGCCGAGGCACCGGAACGGTTGGCTACAACGTACAAACAGCTGTTGACGACAAACACCACCTGATCATTGCGCATGAGGTGACCAACGTTGGTACGATAATCTAGTGCCCGCCTAAATAGTGCAACTGGAGCAACCGATCTAAAAAACAGCAATGGACATACAGAACTCACTGACCATTTTAACCCATGAACCAGTTACTCCATTCACACCTGAGCCGGCTGCACCGCCTGCAAATGGTTCGAGAAACCCGAGTCTGTCTCACACCGCCAAGTCGCCCACAACTTACACCCCTTCCCCTCCCCCATATCCAACTCGAACGCCAGTCAGTTCCTGGTGGGCATCATGTAACGGTTAGATCCTGGGAAAAGCATCATTTCAACGCATTGCTGCACGTCAATGGACTGAACCTTACTGGCGGTCTGGTTCAGCAGCTGAAGGAATAGCCATTCCGAAACCCCTATCAACGAGGGATGAACCACACCGGACGAGGTGAACTGTTGAAGCTGCGCCCAGTTGGAAGTCGGAGGAATATCCCGGCGATAGCAACTCCCCCAGGCCGCAACATGCACATCCCCCGAGGCAATCGATACACGTAGCAGTTTTTTCTCCGCCACGCGCGTCAGCGTCTCCAGGAGCCGCTTGCGCTCACCCTCATGATCACCGTGCGACCAATGATCCTTCAAATCATCTGCATTGCTGTCGAGCACATGATCCTGACCAAACGTATCGAGCAAGCCCTCAGCCAGCGACAACTTAGGATGAGCAACAGGCACAGAGGACATGAAAATCAGGTGCTGACACTTGCTGCCTGGGTGAGCCGGTTTGCCATCGCGAAGCGTGGCGAGCCAATCTTGCATCGCACCCCAGCTTCCCTCTCCAAGCACCTGAGTGCGAGAACGCTCCGTACGTAAATCACCCACGAACAAGGACAGTGGCCCAATGTGGTGAGCAAAACTGAACCCCGGCTGTTTATCGAGAAACGGCAGCGCCAATGGATCGTTCGCAAGCTTCACACTCCATTCGATCGGCTCAAACTGCGGATCCTGCTTTGAAATATTCACCCGCTGCTGCGCCAACAAGGGTGGTAAATCCGCGTGCACGTGCTGAAGCTGAAATACCCAAAACGCCTGGCGTGCACAGCGCATCAACACCTGGAACACCGAGCAGTGCTGCATCTCAGGACTGTAGGAGCCCCAGCCATCGAAGATATCGTGGTCGTCCCACATCATCACGGTTGGAATACGCGCCATGGCATCGGCCGCATCCAAATTCGGCAAACCCTTGCCCCAGTCGCGACGCGTGTCCGGTAACCAGCGCTTGGCATAGAGCTCGAAATAATAGGACTCGATCTCCTGCTCCAGCGAAGCACTCACTTTGAATTTCAGCTGGTCCTTACGCGACATCCCAACCCATTGTTTGAGAGGTTTGACATCCTCCCAGATCGAGTCGAAGTAAATCTGATCCCCACCCATCAGCAACAGATGGAAGCGCTTCAAACGATTGTCATGAATTCGGCTTTCGTGCCATAGCTGCTCCTTGTCCAGCTCAAACCCATTGGGACGCAGTTCGCTGTCATGGTTTGCGATGAGGTCTGCCCAAACAGCATTTTCTGGCTTGGCCAACTTGCGCATTGCAGCGGGGTCGGAAAAGCCATTGCAAGAGACATACGCCATCCTGGGCGCATAGTCTTTCCCGGGCACAGAGAACTTCCATCTAAAACTGTCTCCCACCAAGCCGAATTCTACGACCCGTTCCTCCTTCTGGAGGGTACAGCTAAGGTCATAACGAAGGATGGTTTCCTTGGGCCGCGCCAACAAAACCACTGGGACCGGACACGCTTTTCCTTCGATTGAGAGCTTGGGTACAGTCGAACCCGTGGTGATACCAATCAACGCAGTGACCCTTCACTTCCCTGCACTGATTCCTCGAAACGAAAGCACGGGACCCACGGTGAAAAGCGACTTGGCCATCCTTGTTATCTCCCTTGATATTCAGCAGCGATCACCCTGACGATCTTGGCGCGCGAAGCAGCTCTTTTCGCCAAGATGTCGGCTTCGCCGGTTTGATCCAGCCACTCCATGAATCGTTGTAGGGCATGGCGGGTTTGTGATTCATCACGACAATTAGCCAGGAACGCAAACTGCACTTTCTGTACATCGTCCGCGACGAAGATGCCGAAAGAACCACTGACCACAGTGGCATCGGCGAAACCTAACAACGCGGTCGCCTGCGTCTCCGTTGCACCTCGATGACAGGCAATCAGATGCAATGGCCCGACCGCGGTTTTCAAAGCATCCGCATGAAGGTGATCACGTAAAAAGGGTTTACCGACAAGCTCGCGCGCTGCAGCGACAGTGAATGCAGCCGGGATGGCGTGGACGATGACCGCCACTTTTGCGCCGGCAATGGGAACAACGACGGAAGTCTCACTGGAAGGTGCATCTGTTCCGGTAAGCGCCCTCAACAGAACCGCTTCCATCGCGCGTTTGCGTTGACGGAAATCGAGACGAGTCCAGTCGAGCGCCTGCCCCATATCAAAACGAGTAGAGGCCGCTGCCGTAACACCGCGTTGGGTCAGTACAACCAGAGCGTCAAGAAGCGCTTCATGCACCCGAGTGCGCAATTGCTCGAACGTGGAAACAGTCCCACCTCGAAAAGGTGTCTGCAGCGCTACAAAATCCTGGAACAGTTTGTTGCGCGCCGTCTCTGTATCCAGCCGTTCAACCACCGGAATATTGGGCATAGCAATCAGACGCACCTTGCCACGGGTGGTGGCCAGCCCCTCCATGTATTCAGCATGGCAAATGCCGATATCGCCAGCACGCTTGGCCCAACCTGCATTGCCATTGGACAACACGAGCATCACATCGCAATCACGAACAGCCTGTAGACAGGTATCCCAACTGTCGTCCATAGCATCGGCGGGTGGAGCGTCTTCATTGATCCAGACTTCAAACACCTGCTTTCCGAACAGCTTTGTGGCCTCAATTTCTCGCTTGAGTTGCTCGCGGATTGAGCTGAGGGTTTGGTCGTTATCAGCGGG
>JBKJYB010000042.1:0-3805 GCA_046716045.1 Nitrosospira sp. | reverse complement strand
CACTTATCCTTATCGAATCCCGGTGCGGATTCGAGGCGCTCCTTCTCCACGTTGAGTGTGAAGCGCTTGTTCACAGTATCCAGCTTCAGCGCACTCCACGGCACCGCGAAAAGCTTGTTGGCGATACCGAGAAATCCTCCGAAAGACAACACCGCATAAACGATTCTGCCATTATTTATATCCAGCATGATTTCCTTAATATCGCCCAGGTCTTCATCCTTGTGATTGTACACATCGTTCCCAATGAGTGTGTCAGCTCCCATCAATCGAGGCCCCGGCCCCTTTTCATCGTAGTTTTTGTACATGCCGTAGGTGTCGCGATCTTCGTAGCTCATGGTTGTCTCCTGTAAAATTAATATTTGAGAAATCCTCGTTACTGCTATATGCCCGGCGAAGAAATCCAATCGGGTAAAAGCGTTTCAGGCGAGTACAGAATGCGCGAATTACCAAATGCGGTCGGTGCGGTACCTAACAAAAAGATATTTCTCTGACAGCTCATCATGTGCTCACCCCGAACGCGCAGAAAAATACGAACGGATAACCTGATCTCTTTTTGCTGCTAAAGAACATAACTTCGCCGAGACTGGATAGCCTTATGTCTGCCAGCACAACAGACTTTATTCCTGGCTCTGGTTGAGTTACAGCCGGTGTATTAGCGTTCAATAGTGATCCGCGAGATTCAATGCATCTTTATGACAACGTCTGGCGTAAGAGAAACAGGAATGAGAGAATAGCTGTGTCAAAAAAATATACGCTGGAAATGGGAGAAGTGGATGTTCGAGTGGCTGGCTAGCCCTGAAGCGTGGGTAGCGTTGGTGACGTTAACCGCGTTGGAAATTGTATTGGGAATCGACAATATTATCTTCATCTCGATTCTCGTAGGGCGCCTTCCCGAAGCTCAGCGCAATTTTGCGAGAAGAATAGGTCTTGGCCTGGCCATGCTAACTCGCCTCGGTCTGCTGTTCTCCATTTCATGGGTAATGAGTTTAACCGAACCATGGTTTGAGTTATTCGGTAACCTGATTTCAGGGCGCGATGTCGTCCTGATCGGAGGGGGCCTGTTTCTTCTGGTCAAAGCCACTCATGAAATACACAACAGCGTCGAAGGATTGGATGATGAAGGTCACAAAGTTGTCGCCAACAGCATGGGAATGGTGCTCGTGCAGATTGCGATCCTGGATATCGTTTTTTCGCTTGATTCAGTCATAACAGCCGTTGGTCTGGTCGATCATGTTTCATTGATGGCGATTGCTATCGTTTTGGCGGTGCTGGTTATGTTGATGGCGGCCAAGGCGATAGGAGACTTTGTAGACACCCATCCAACCATCAAAATTCTTGCGCTCTCGTTTCTGATCCTGGTCGGAGTAACCCTTATCGTGGAAGGTTTTGATGTGCATGTTCCGAAAGGTTATATTTATTTCGCAATGGCATTTTCGGTCGGCGTGGAGTTTCTCAACCTTCGAATGCGTCGAAAAAAGGCAATTAGATTACACAAACAGAGTAATGACATTGACTGATTGCAAGACCAACGCGTGCGAATGTCTCTCAGCACCTTGTGGAATCATGTCTCATCCATTAAAAGCTAGGTTATTAGTTTAGTGGGATCAGCTGCTCAACTCTTCCACGTATGATTGATTGGCAGAGTGGACAACCGTTTTCCCGCCGCTTCGGTGATATCTATTTCTCGAAGGATTCCGGACTGGCGGAAAAACGCCATGTTTTCCTGCACGGCAACCGTCTCCCCGAGCGTTTTGCGTCTTTGGCAACAGGAGATGCGTTTGCCATCGGCGAGGCAGGGTTTGGCACCGGGCTGAGTTTCCTGTGCGCATGGCAACTATTCGATGAGATCGCCCCATCCGGCGGCAGCCTGGATTTTTTCAGCATCGAAAAATATCCGCTCGATGAACGCGATCTGGCCGATGCCCTGGCACTATGGCCAGCGTTGCGGCGGTATGCCGATGATCTCATTGCACGCTGGCCGCGTCGCGTACCGGGCTGGAATCGATGGAGCTTTGCCGATGGACGGATACGACTCACGCTGGCGATAGGCGACGTGGCCGAGACGCTGCCTGAAATCCATGACGGCATCGACGCATGGTTTCTCGATGGATTTTCACCAGCGCGCAATCCGGAAATGTGGACCCAACCGGTATTCGGGCACGTCGTGCGGGCATCCCGCCCTGGCGCCACGTTTGCCACCTATACTTGTGCTGGCTGGGTACGGCGCGGTCTGGAGCAAGCCGGATTTCAGGTAAGCAGGCTGCCCGGCTTCGGCCGCAAACGCGAAATGCTGCAAGGCTGTCTTCCCGGTTCACCGCTCATGCAATCCACCCGCTCCACTCCTGCAACCGCCATCGTGATCGGTGGGGGCGTGGCGGGTTGTGCCGCTGCTTCGGCACTGGCAATGCGCGGGGTCTCCATTATCCTCATCGAACATGCGCCAGCCCTGGCCGCGGCGGCGTCGGGCAATCCACGCGGCATACTGCATACTCGCTTGAGCGCAGGCATGAACCTGCTGCAACGCTTCGTGCTGGCCTCCTATGGGCATGCGCTTGCCTTGCTGGACGAAAAACTGCCCATGGACGGCATCGCCCGCGCGGAATGCGGAGAACTGCAACTGGCGTTTTCCGCGGAAGAGGCGAAACGAATCGACAAGCTGGCGGCACTCCATTGGCCGCCCCATATACTGCAATACGTCGATGCGGCTGAGGCATCCCGTCTGGCTGGTATCGAGTTGGCATATGGCGGCTTGTGGTTTCCGGCCGGCGGCTGGGTGGTTCCGCCACGATTTTGCGCGGAACTGGCGGCGAACCCGGCCATTGTGCGCCGCACCGGCCATCGTGTGGAGTCCTTGACGGCGGCGGATGCCGGCTGGCGTGTGGAGGGAAAAGACCAGCGTGAGCAGACATGGTCCTATGAGGCCCCGGTGGTGGTGGTTTGCACCGGATACCAGGTGAAATCATTTGCACCATTGGCAGACCTTCCGCTGACCCCTGTGCGCGGGCAGATCACTATAATCCCCGCCACGCCACATAGCGAAAATCTGCGAACGATCGTGTGCGCCGGCGGCTATCTGGCGCCATCGATCGCGGGGTTGCATGTGGTGGGAGCGACACATGGCTTTAACGACGAAGCGGTTGATTTGCGCGCAGCCGATCATGTCGAGAATTTGTCCAGGCTGACGGAAATATCTCCCGCACTCGCCAGCGCGATGAATATCGATTCATTGGATATCGGGCGGCTGGATGGACGCGCGGCGGTGAGAGCTTCTGTCCCCGGTGCCATGCCGCTGGTGGGTGAGTTATTGCCCGGGCTATATACCAGTCTGGGTCACGGCACCCGCGGCCTCATAACCGCCGGACTCTCCGGAGAACTGATCGCGGCGGCTGCGTGCGGACAATTGCCGCCCTTGCCATCAACGGTCGTTAATGCACTGTCTCCCCAGACGAGGCTTGCGAATTATACGACAGGCAAACGAAGGAAAAACATCAACCTGGTCGCGCAAACCGAACTGAATTCATAAACGACTGGTTTAAAGGAAGGAATTGAAACGGGATTTTATAATGGTTCGAGATGGCGGCAAATTCTTATGGGACGTCAGCCGGTAAATTTGGAAGATTCATTTTCCCAGGCAGGTCGTTACACGATCCACGAATAGCGCGCTTGTAACATGTTTCCTTTCAGTCTTTCGACCTCATCCTGATATTCGCCTGTGCCTCTGCTTTATTGATGGCCGAGATCTGGCGTCCGAATGCATCGCGCGTTTTCCTGTCAGCCTGGGCGCTCTTGATGCTGCGCTCACACC
>JBKJYB010000041.1:0-3735 GCA_046716045.1 Nitrosospira sp. | reverse complement strand
GCTGCTGTTCGGGCCTTTGCCTGTCGATGCTCAGGACCGGGTCCAGTTACCGCGCACGGGTCTAACGTCCGATGATCTTGCAGTCATCATCAACGACGACGATCCGCTATCACGGCAAATCGGAGATTACTACCAGAAGGCACGCCATATCCCGGCGGCCAACATGATCCATTTGCGTTTCCAGCCCGGCCGTCATGCGCTTTCGAGGGATGAATTTCAGCAACTGAAGGCCGAGGTTGACCGGGTAACGCCCGCTCATGTTCAAGCCTACGCCGTGGCCTGGGCGGATCCCTACCGGGTGGACTGCATGTCCCTGACTTCCGCGCTGGCTTTCGGCTTCGACGAAGGCTATTGTTCGTCCGAATGCGGTCCGACCGCGCCCAGCCCGTATTTCAACTCTTCCAGTCATAATCCCGCCAGCGATCACAAGTTACGGCCGGCAATGATGCTGGCAGGCACCAGTTTCGAACAGGTCAAGGCGCTAATCGATCGCGGCGTCGCCGCTGACCACAGCTTCCCGGAGGGACGTGCTTATCTGGTCATTACGCCTGACAAAGCGCGCAGCGTGCGGGCAAGTTATTTCGAGCAGACAGCAAAAGAACTGGCCGGAGTTTTTCCCATCGAAATTCTCGAGACTAATGCAATTACCGGCCGTCATGACATTCTGTTTTACTTCACAGGGCTGGCGCATGTGCCGCAACTCGATACGCTGGATTTCCTGCCGGGCGCGCTGGCTGATCATTTGACATCAGCCGGCGGCCAGCTTACCGATTCAAGTCAGATGAGCAGTTTGCGCTGGCTGGAAGCCGGTGCCACGGCGAGCTACGGTACCGTAGTGGAGCCCTGCAATCATATGCAGAAATTCCCTTTTCCCGGTATTGCCATGTTTCATTACGCGCTTGGCGCAAGTGCCATTGAAGCCTATTGGAAGAGTGTGGTGTGGCCGGGAGAAGGCGTATTCGTGGGCGAACCGCTGGCCCGGCCATTCGCCCCCCGGTTGCGGGAAATTCACGCCGGACAATTCGAGCTGCGGGTTTTCTCACCGCGTGAACGGCGGCTACGGATTGAACGATCTTATTCAGCCGCCGGGCCATTCAGGCCTCTTGCACAGCAACTATCGATACGCCGTGGCGCTAATCTGGTGCGCTTTAATTTCGCTGAAAAAGAAGGTTATCTTAGAGTGCGATGGTGACATGCGGCCCTCTTTTTACCGATGAGCCCTATTACATTGCCGCGTAAATCAAACTGGCGAGCGTAATCCGCCTCAACATCGTTATAATAACGGCTGCAAATAATTTGTCATTATGACGTAGCCATGATTCCATCAGCGCAGCCCAACTTCAAATTTCACTTTACCGAACTTCTGCGCCCGGCCTTGAGTGAAATCGCGCCGCTGGGTTTAGAGGTGGATATAGAGTTTGGGCGCCCGAAGCAAGCAAATCACGGCGATTATTCCTGCAATCTCGCGATGCAACTGGCCAAGCCGTTGCGTCAGAACCCGCGCGATATTGCCGGTCTGCTCATCAATGCGCTGTCCACTTCGCCTTATCTGGAAAAAGTCGAGATCGCGGGTGCCGGGTTCATCAATCTGTTTCTCAAGACGTCCGTCAAACAGTGGTTTCCGCGCTATGTGCTGGAGAATGGCGAAAAGTTTGGTCAAAGCAATATTGGCGCGGGTAAAAAGGTTCAGGTGGAATTCGTTTCGGCCAACCCCACCGGGCCGCTGCATGTGGGTCACGGGCGCGGCGCGGCATTTGGCGCAAGTCTTGCCAATGTGCTGGCAGCTGCCGGTTTTTCCGTCACCCGCGAATACTATGTGAATGACGCGGGACGGCAGATGGATATTCTGGTGCTCTCCACCTGGCTGCGTTATCTGGAACTGCATGGAGTCGCGTTGCGCTTTCCCGGCAACGCCTATCAGGGCGAGTATGTGCGCGATATGGCGCGATTGATTCACAAGGCGCATGGAGGACGTTACCTGCATCAACCCGATTTACTGTTTGAGGGTATCTCCGCGGATGCGGATGCGGGTGCCGATAACGAAGCGCAGCTCGATGCATTAATCGCCAGCGCCAAGAAACTGCTGGGGCAAGATTATGCATACATTCATAATTTTGTTCTTACCGAGCAGCTCGGCGATTGCCGCAATGACTTGATGGAATTCGGTGTCGTTTTCGATACGTGGTTTTCCGAGCAATCGTTGTTTGACAGCGGCAAGGTGGCACAGGCGGTTCAATTGCTCGAACAACAAAGTTATTTGTATCAGCAGGATGGCGCCCAGTGGTTCCGTTCGACGCATTTCGGCGATGAAAAAGACCGGGTCGTGCAGCGGGAAAACGGACAGTTCACTTATTTTGCTTCCGACATCGCCTATCATCTCAACAAATTCGAGCGCGGGTTTGAACGCGTCATCAACGTATGGGGTGCCGATCATCACGGATATATTCCGCGGGTAAAGAGTGCTCTGCAGGCATTGGCACATGACCCGGAAAAACTTGAAATCGCTCTGGTGCAATTCGCGATACTTTACCGCAACGGTCAAAAAGCCTCCATGTCTACCCGCTCGGGAGAGTTCGTTACGTTACGGGAATTACGTCAGGAAGTGGGTAATGACGCGGCCCGATTTTTTTACGTGCTGCGCAAAAGCGACCAGCACCTGGATTTTGATCTGGATCTGGCTAAATCGCAAAGTAATGATAATCCGGTATATTACGTCCAGTATGCCCATGCAAGAATTTGCAGCGTGCTGGAGCAATGGGGTGAAGATGGCGAAATGCTTGTTGCCGCGGATATGGCTCCGCTTGGGAGTCCCGCGGAATTATCCCTGCTGCAAAAGCTGATCGATTATCCCGAAATGGTGGAGGCGGCGGCGAAGGAACTTTCCCCTCATCTGATCGCGTTTTATCTCAGGGAACTGGCAGGGGAGTTCCACAGTTACTATAATGCTACCCGATTTCTTGTGCCGGAGGTTCCGCTGCGGTTCGCCCGGCTGGGACTGATTGCCGCGATAAGGCAGGTGCTGGTTAACGGCCTCGAATTGCTGGGTGTGAGCGCTCCCGAGAAAATGTAAGAAGCATTGTCGATATTCCTGAACCCCCCTCCTGCAACGGACTCAACAGAAAAGTAAAGGTCAAGTGATGCAAAAAGCCATTATGAGTCATGGCACTCAGCTAAAAAATGGGCTGACCATGAGCGGTCAACTGCCGTATTCAGGATAATATTTTTCATGAGTCGAGATTACAAAACCCGCCCCAACTCTCCAGCCTCCGGCATAATGGGGAATCCTCTCTTGTTGGGATTGTTTATCGGTTATGCGTTAGGCCTTCTTAGTGCTATTGGCATGTGGATGATTATTAACAATGCGCCGAGTCCCTTCATCTTCCAGGACAAACTCGCGGATAGCGCGGCGGCGAGAAGCGCAGTAAATCAAACCGGCCAAACGCAAAAAAGTGCACAAGCATCCGGTATTGAAGACAAATCTGCCAAAGCCGCGGATGGCAAGCCTCGTTTTGAATTTTACAAAATACTGCCCGGCGCCGAGGAACCTGTAACAGAACAGCAATTCAAACAGGCGGCACAACAGCCATCGTCCAGGGATAAGTATTTTCTTCAGGCCGGATCTTTCCAGAATACTGGTGACGCGGACAATCTAAAAGCAAAACTGGCGATGCTCGGCGTAGAAGCGTATGTTCAGGCCGCCGACTTGTCAGAAAAAGGTGTTTGGCACAGGGTGCG
>JBKJYB010000040.1:0-7962 GCA_046716045.1 Nitrosospira sp. | reverse complement strand
GTCATGCTGTCGTATTGCTGGCCGGAGTTGACGCTATTGTTGCTCTTGACATCAAACCAGTAGAAATCGCTCCGCACCCCGGTTACGCTGCGAAACTTCTCCAGCCATTGCACGCTGTTCTGATAATACAACCCCGCACTATTCTGAAGAATGTGATCCCGGCGCGTAGTCGATAGCGTCTGCCGTTGCTTGGTGCTCAAAAGACCATTCTCGATGACGTCGTTCTGAACCTGGACTCCCACCGTGTTCTCAACTGCAAAGCCAGCAACATTGTTTACCCATGCATGGCTCAGATTGAATGCCGTCTGAAAACGCTTGTCGAGCTGCGAAAATTGATCGCCGTTTACGGGGTCGTCCAGGAAGTAGGTGAAATTCGAAAAAAGCGCAAGATTACTGTGAATTACATAGACATTGGCTTTGGTAATTCCATAATCACTGGTGTGTTGCAGTGCTCCGGACAGGCTGAAACGATGGGATTCACCGCCGTCGCTTGGGTCAACGGCACCCAGACGCGGAATTAGTCCACTCGATACGCCGCGTTCGGGAATCTGATCGGTAGAGTTCCAGTTAGCTCCGTACCCCATCGCAGTGATATTGAACCGCGTATTGCCGGTGTTTTGACTATAGCGCAGCACCGTATTGAATTTTTTATAATTTTCCTTAGTGACCCACGGCCCATCTTTTGTATTGAGTTCGACGGCATAAAGAATCGTACCAGCACCCATATCCCGGGAGTTGGCGACAAGCCCTCGCATGAATCCCTGGTTACCGACGCTGAAATTGGCAATACCCGACGGTAATTTATTCAGATAGCCAATACTGACGGCTCCCGCCGAGGAGAAATCACCTTGATCCGCATAGTAGGGGCCCTTCTGGTATTGAAGTCCGGAAGCGAGTTCGGGAATGAGGAAATTGAGATCCGTGTAGCCTTGGCCATGCCCGTGGCTGCGCTGGTTAACCAGCATGCCATCGACCGATATCCTGAGGTCGGTGCCATGGTCAAGATTGAAGCCACGTGCAAAATACTGGTTTGCTTTCCCTTCACCACTGTGTTGCGTGACAATTAATCCAGGTACGCTCTCAAGTAATTCTCCCGGACGATAAACTACGCGCTGATCGAGCTGTTTCTTGAGAACCGTGCCTTCGTTGGCTGAATTTGCCGATCCGATCAGATTGTTGCTTTTGGCTTTCACTACGACTTCATCGAGCGTCGGTACTCCAGCTGCGTGGGTTGCGAGAGGTACCCATAGCATAAGAATAAGGCCAAGGCTAAGGTTAATGGGCGGTTGGGAAATCGATGCCGGGAATTGAGCGATGGCCTGGAGCAATTTTAATACATTGGCGTGACTGGGCAATAAAGCAGGCTTATGTTTCAGCCTTCGAAGGTCCGCAGCTGGCTGAGAATCCATGAAAAAGAATTCACCCTTACGATTTTGTTATTCTAGAGTTCTGGTGAATCGCGAGAGACCAAGGCTAAGTTACTTAATTTCTGTATAGTATGAGGTGTTGCCAATTATTCATACTGTCAAAGGACACACCAAGCGAAGTCTCCAAGATACAATTTTTATAATGTATGAATAATTTCTAAATGTTCATACATTATATGTTTGTTTTTGTCTTATTGTCGAGATATCTCAATGAAAGAGGGTGCAACATGGCAATCATTCGTTCATCCTGCAGAAGCATTACTTAAAAATAGAGAAAATTTTTATGAGAAAACTGATCCAGTTTTTAAATGTAATTTTATGGCTTCCGTTAACCCTGGTTTTTTACAGTCCGGTTCATTCTTCGGCGGTTAAAAGACTCAACGTTGTTACCACCGTTGCTCCCATCACCAACATTGTCCAGAATGTCGGTGCGGGATATATTGATGTGATCGGAATTGTTCCTGAGGGAACCGATTCCCATACTTTCGAGCCGGTTCCATCGGACGCGAAGATACTGGCGGCGGCGGATATCATTATCGTAAACGGCCTCGATCTTGAATTACCCACGGTTAAACTGGCGGAAAAAGTCAAAAAAGCGAAAACCCGGGTTGTGCGGCTCGGTAACCGTACGTTGCGAAGGGAAGACTGGCGCTATGACTTCAGTTTTCCCCGTACGCATGGCCATCCCAATCCGCACCTGTGGCCCAACATTGCGTTGGCAATGCGCTATGCTGAAATCACCCGGGATAGCCTGACCGCGCTCGATCCGCAGAACAAGGAAGGCTATGTTGCCAATACGGCGGCTTATCTGGCGAGGCTCCAGAAACTGGACAACGCAATCTTTGATTGTGTGAAGAGCATTCCCGAGAAAAATCGCAAGCTCGTCACCTATCATGACTCGTTTGCCTATTTTGCGCCGCGCTATGGCATGAAAGTCATCGCGGCCATACAGCCGGCGAATTTTTCCGAACCCGGTCCGCGGGAGGTGATTCGCATCATCCAGCAGATCAACAAGGAGAAAGTACCCGCTATTTTTGGTTCTGAAGTTTTTCCGAGCAAGGCGGCGGAACAGATCGCCCGTGAAACCGGGGTCAAGTTTATTGATCAGCTTTCAGATGATGAGTTGCCCGCTCCACCCAACAACTCCTTTATCGGCATGATGGTCGATAACATGGCGATAATGACCGAGGCGCTGGGCGGTAATCTCGGTTGCATGGAAAATATCGACACCAGCAATGCCAAACCCTGATTCGTTCTTGGATTCTGCGGTTAACTTAAGCAACGTCACCGCTGGCTATGAGCATAATGTGGTGTTTGCATGCCTGTCGCTGGAAATCGCCGTCGGTCAGTTCGCAGGTATCGTTGGCCCCACAGGGTGTGGCAAGACCACGCTGCTTAAAACCATATTGGGCACGCATCCTGTTTTTTCGGGCAATGTGCTTTTGAACGGATACCCTGTCGACAGGGTGCCGCCGGGCGCTATTGGCTATGTGCCACAACTGGGAAGTGTGGATTGGAGTTTTCCGGTTACGGTGGAAGAAGTAATCATGATGGGCCTCTATACTAATCGGCGAATCTGGCCCTGGTCCAGCAAGGAAGAACGTGAGCGTGTCCATGATCTGGCTCACCGGCTCGGTATTTATGACTGCCTGCATCATCACATTGTGCATACCTCCGGCGGCCAGCGCCAGCGCGCATTCCTTGCGCGCGCCTTGATCAGCAATCCAAAACTTCTGGTTCTGGACGAACCGACCTCTGGCGTTGATATCAAAACTCAGCATGAGGTATTGCATCTGCTGGGCGATATCAACAACGAAGGTATTACTATTTTACTTACCACTCATGATCTTAACGCCGTCGCTTCACATCTGCCCTGGGTGATCTGCTTCAATAACGGCTTGGTCGCGCAAGGCAAACCGCGTGACATCTTTACCAACGAGATATTAACCCAAACCTACGGCGGTGACATCGTCATAGTCAGGCACGAAGGCCATTTCCTGATCGCCAATAACACGCCTTTGCACCTTACGAACGGCCTTTCATAAATGGAATTTCTGCTCGAACCGCTGGAGTATGAGTTTTTCCGGCACGGTCTGCTGGCTGCCCTGATGGTGGGCGCTTTATGCGGTTTGATTGGCGTGTACGTGATACTGCGCGGCATGAGTTATGTGGGCCATGGATTGTCGCATGCCGCGTTTGGCGGCGCGGTCGTGGGTTTTACCCTCAATTTTAATTTTTATGCGGGTGCGGGCGCGATGGGCCTGCTTGCCGCACTACTGATTAACCGGATTACCAGAAACGGAAAAATCAAGTCCGATGCCGCCATTGGTATCGTCACCACGGCCATGTTCGCTTTGGGTGTGGTCATTATCAGCCAGGTACGCACCTTTACGCAGAGCTTCGAGGCTGCTCTGTTCGGTAACATTCTGGGCATTACCGGCGAGGATCTGCTGGTTATCGGGCTGGTCACCGCTTCCACCATGGTTGCGATGTTTTTCATGTACAGGCCGTTGCTGTTTTTAACCTTTGATAACGAAGCAGCGCGGGTTTTCGGCATCAGAACGGGAATCGTGCAGTTGATGTTCTCACTCCTCCTTACGCTGTCCATCATTGCTTCCATGAATGTCGTCGGCGTCACCATGATTGCCGCCACGCTTATCGCGCCCGCCGTGACAGCGCGCATGATGACGGATAGTTTCAGCCGCATGCTGATTTATTCTACGGTCATCGGTGCAATAACCGGCGTCGCAGGCATGTACTTGAGTTATATCTTTAACGCGGCCTCGGGAGCAACCATCGTATTATTTGGCGCGTTGTTATTCTGCTTATCCGCGCTGGTCAAGCTTATTCGGGAAAAATTCATGCTGCGCGTCAATCTTCACCGTCATGGTGATCTGATGCATACTCATGCGCATAGCGAGGGGCATGGCACGCAGAATGATAAGCCCGAACGCGGTAAAACCAATTCGGGTGAGCCGGCGTAAAAAGCCAGGTGACCCTATCCGTATCTTTTTCCTGGTGTTTCATGCGCGCTTCAAAGTCATCGCCCCGGCATCAGGCCGATTTATGATTCCACAGTATTGCGGCGCCTCTCAAGCACGTTGGATTTACTATCGATAGCGTTGCAATGACGGTAGTCTTGGCAACCCGCTTGCCCCCCGGTACTTGAGTTGTACCTGAGTCCAATAGTCACGATCATTAAAATGCGTAAGATGTGATTACCGCCGAGCTACCGGTTGTGGCTCCGATCACAGGAAAATCATGCGCAGGATCATTGGAAAGGTGTTGCTGGATACGCTTTTCTATTTAAGTAATCGGGCGGGCGCGATTATCAGCCTGATTGGGCGGATGGGGTTCCATCCGTTGTGTCGCAAATTATCCTGCGTCGTTCAAGGATTGCGGGAATGGCGCAATGGGATCCGCCAACGTCATGCGTCGAGCGCGGCTGAAGGGCTGGGCTCGACCTATGATAAGCGTAAGTGGATGAAAGCCTATTATGAAAACCCGGACAAAGCAACGGCCGGATACTCAAAACGAGATATGCATAAAGCATGAATTGCCATCTTGGCGCATTACAGTAGTTCAGTTCAGGAATCGGGGCAATTGTCATTGCATGCATAGCTTCGTCGATTAATTGATTTACTCCTTGAAGCCTGACTGAGACGGCTTACGCGCATCATGGCGGAAATTTAAGCCAGATATTTCCGTGCGCGTTGTCCCCAAAAAACTTTGTCGGAGCATTTTACAAATATTTTTTCGGGGTTGCATACGCAACCCTAATTAAGTATATAACTTAATGATTATTAATAAATAAGTGGTATAATTTATTCTGGCATGGTTAATGCTTGAGTTAAAAGGGCGCTAACTATTAGCTGATCGGCATATTTTGATTTGTGGTTGGCCAATGGGCGCGCTTGTTTGTACAAACTTAAAAATTAACCATAAAGAGGGAATAATGAAAACCTTGAAACACACAGCAATCGCGGCGGGAGTCATCGCGGCATTTGCGGGCGGGATGGCGGAGGCATCCCATTTCCGCGGTGCGGCAATGATTCCGACTGTCGATAACGACGGAAAACTGACGGTCACGACAACCAGTTTCTGGCGGCCAACCGCAGTCAGCAGCGTTCAGGCGAATGTGGGGGGCGCCGGCCTTCTGAGTAGCGCGGCAAGTGTCGAAGACACGTCCGACATCCGGTTCACCAAGGTCACGAACGTCGATACCTTTCAGCTTACCGGAGCTGGTACCTACGACATCACAGGCAGCAGTTGCTGCCGTGTTGACGGGATCCAGAATTTTTCCGGCGGGAGTAGCTCTACGAGCTGGACCATGAACTCGACCATTGTCTGGGACGGCACCAGCGCGAACACGCCTATCCTGTTCAATTTCAGCGCGGTTCAACCTGAAGTTGTGCGCGGCAGCGATTACTCGGGCAGCTTGGGAGCGGTTGCCGGCCCCGGCTTGACGCTTAGCTACGATCAAGTGCTCAATGGCATTCCGGATCAGCCACCGGGATTCACCATTGATCCGGCGACGGGTCAGTTGTTTATCTCCGCCGCAAATAATGCGGGATACCTGGACAATGGCAGCGGCAATGACGGTGCGGACTATGCCTTCAGCGGTCACATTAATGCCAGCGATGGCAGCAGTGTCGAGTTTGACTGGCTGTTCGACGCGGTTAACACTGGTAGTGGAAATCTGGCGCCGGTCGTAACAGACGCGATCATCAATGCGCTGGTTGGCGATACCATCAACTTTTCCTTTAATGCAACCGATGACGGGAATCCCAATCCTCCCGGTGGTTTGACATGGAGTTTCATTGGCTTCCTGGGTGGCGGTGCCAATGCGCCAACATTCAATGCATTGACGCAGCAATTTACCTGGAATTCCACAGGATCCGCGCTGGGAAGCTACGTTGCGCAGGTACAGGCATCGGATGGACAATTGACCGACATCGGTTTGTTGACGATTAATCTGGGTAATAATGGAGGCCCAGGCCCAGGACAGGTGCCTGAGCCGGCAACCTTGTCTCTGTTAGGTCTTGGTTTGGTTGGCCTCGGTTTTGCGGGACGCCGCAAGCGTTCAAAGAAATAGGCTGTTTTTAGTTTGACAAAAAGGAAGGAGGGTTTCGCTTGCGGGGCTCTCCACCTTTTATTCAATCTCGTTTGCGGATAGAGATTACTTTTCATTCACATAATGCTGACGACCCAAAAGATAGGACGCAACAATCCATGTCCCTGCAGCAGCGGGAGAAAATACAAGCAGTGTTGCGGAGCTTCAACGGCCGCATCAAGCCCCGGAGACCGGAGTAACCAGCTTTTTTCTCAGGCGCTGCAGCTGTTGCAAGCCGGCCGTGGCACAGAGGCGGTGGAAAAATGTCAGCGGGTGCTTGCGGATCAACCTGATCATGCGGGGGCAAGCTATCTTCTGGGGTATCACGCATTACAGTGCGGCGATCCCATCAAGGCGGTGGCTCTAATGGGCCATGCGAGTGCGAATGGTCTGCGCGACGCGGCTGTGTTCTATCATTTCGGGACGGCTTTGGCGATGATCGGGCGTTATGATGACGCAGCCCTCCAATTTGCCAAGGCGCTGGCGGAGAAAGGCGATTTCGAGGGTGCGCGAATCAATCTTGCCAATTCTTACTTCGAGTTGGGGGCGTTTCCGGAGGCGGGCGATCAGTACAGGCGTGTCATCGAGAAAAACCCCGGGAACTGGAAGGCATACCATAATCTTGCGCATGTTTATTATTATTTGGGGGACGTGGACGAGGCGATAAGTTTTTTCCGGCAAACCGTCTTGAAAAGTCCCGGTTACGCGGAGGCTCACGCCAGTTTGGCCACCATGCTCGAACTGAATAATCAGCCGGAAGATGCCGCTATTGCGGCACGCCAGGCGTTGCATCTGCAGGCCGGCAATGCAAGCGCCCAGAATATTCTTGCGAAGTGCCTGCGCCGAAAGAAACTATATGAAGAGGCGCTTTGTGCGTTGGAGGCGATAGATCCCGCCACTGCGAGTGAGCGTTCTTATATTTCGATTCACAATGAACGCGCCCAGAATCTGGACCGGCTTGGGCGTTACGGCGAAGCGTATCAATCGTTTGCCGCATCAAAGCAAACGCTAGCGCATTTGCGCGATGTGCGCCCTGACCCGCTTGAGGAGTTCAAGCCACTCGATCTTGCGGAGGATTACTTCACCCGGGAAAAAATTGCCGCGTTCAGGGATCTGATCGGAGCCGAGGCGTCCGCGCCCTATCCGAAACCCGTGTTTGTAACAGGATTTCATCGATCGGGTACGACGCTCATCGAACAAATTCTGGCATCTCATCCCGATATCGGCGCGGCGGGTGAACTGGCGGCAATCCCCCCTCTGGAAGCCACTCTTTCAGGCAACGCAGGTAATCTTCCGGCAGCTTTGGAAAGGCTGCTTGCAAGGAATGATGCCAGGCCCTTGCTCGATTTGCGAAAAGAATATCTAGCGCGCTTAATGACCCAAGGAGATTTTTCCGGGAAACGCTGGGTGATAGACAAATCA
>JBKJYB010000039.1:0-8412 GCA_046716045.1 Nitrosospira sp. | reverse complement strand
CCGCTATTCAGCGCCTTTGTAAATGAATTATGATGGCATTTTTGCTTGATTTTGATGGGTTGTTTGCGTTGGATAGCGGCCAAACCACGTGCCGGTTTTAGATGATTGTTACTTCTACGTGACACGATATTTCCCCTTTAGCATGATGATTTAATCGAGTTCTTGAGTTTTAAAAAATATTATTATATTTATAATCAATTAATTACGTACTCTCATCCGTAGCGTCCGAGCGCACCGGCTTTCTCGCTGTTGAATAACACTGACAACCTTAATGTCACTAATAATACGAACCATTCTCATTATACCATAATTATATAAGGATTCCACATAAAACAGCGACCACAATAAAATGTGGATAGACAAAACAAACTCTAATAGTGTAGCCAAAACTCATTAATCGGCTATCAAGTCTCCTGCCGCAGTTGGCAGGCAAGCCACACAGGTTTGTTTTTCAATATGAACTTTCCGGGAGGTGCAACATGAAGATGACAAAACCGGGAGGCGCAACATCTGGTTTGAGGCTGACGATAGTGACCGTTATTGTTATTGTGGCAAGTAGTGCGTGGGCGGTCCGGCTGGTATCTCAGGTGGAGTCCTGAGCGCAGTCCGGCTCCACTGGGTATTACCATTGGGCGGTGATATATTCAAATTCTTAATGTAGAATCTCGGGTTATATTAATAACATTATATTTATAAATAAATTATATGTATTTACGGCTGATTCTAAAAAGAGAACATCAATATGAAGGCTGATAAAACAATGCAAGGCCGCCGCACTATTCTGAAAGCGTCAGCGGCATTGCTCGCCGCGGGCATATTGCCACTGGCTGGTTCCGCTTTTGCGCAGAGGGTTCTGAACCGGACGCAGGACCAGATCCTTGGGCCTTTTTATCCCATTATGAGCAAACCCAATCGCACCGGAGACCTGACGCGGGTGCCCGGAGGCTCGGGGCGCGCCAAAGGGCAGTTTCTCTTAGTCAAGGGCCGCGTGATCGACCCCACCGGCAAGCCAGTTGCGGGAGCGGACGTCGAAATCTGGCAAGCTAATTCCGTGGGACGTTATGCCCATCCCGATGACGCGAATCCGGCGCCCCTCGACCCGAACTTCGAAGGTTTTGGAGCGGTGACGACCGGCGCCGATGGGCATTATCAGTTCAAAACCATAAAACCGCCGCCTTATCCCATCACGCCAACCAGAACGCGCCCGGCACACATTCATTTCGACGTCAGGGGCCGCCATGATGAATTGGTAACACAAATGTATTTCGAGGGAGATCCCTATCATAAGACGGATTCGTTCCTACAGAGCGCACCCTCCGGGGGCGTTGATCGTAAAACCGAGCCCGCCATCGCCGGAGGAGCCCGATTTCATGGTTGCGGAATTCGATATCGTATTCAGGGGTTAATCGAAGCGAAAAAGTGACTGGGTGAAGACAATTTGGCGGGTTAAACCAATCACCCTGTCCAAACGCGCCAGATTCAGGTTTAATAAGGAAAATCATGACTCTTAAACTTCATACCATCATCTGCAGCACGCGGCCGGGCCGCGTCGGACCTCTTATCGCCAACTGGTTTCACGAACTTGCGGTGCAACATGCCAAATTTGAAGCGGTACTGGTCGATCTTGCGGAATTTAATCTTCCGGTATACGATGAACCGGAACATCCCATCCGTCAGAACTACCGGCACGCACATACCAAGAAATGGGCCGCCAGCGTCAATGCCGCCGATGCCTATGTATTCGTGACGCCGGAATACAACTTCGGACCGCCGCCCTCTCTTTTGAATGCGTTGAATTACGTCTACAAGGAATGGAACTACAAGCCGGCCGGGATTGTCAGTTATGGTGGGGTCTCGGGCGGCATGCGTTCCGCGCTGATAGAAAAACTCACTTTTACCACGTTGAAAATGATGCCGATGGTGGAGGCTGTCACGGTGCAGAATGTCTCCAGCCACTTCGATGATAACGAAAACTTCCTACCAGGCGATCATCACAAAAATTCGGGTGCGTCGTTGCTGAATGAGTTGCACAAATGGGCGCAGGCGCTGAAAACTATGCGGCAATGAGCCGTCCAATCCGCGAACCATCTCGTTATGATTCATTTCACCGTTATCTATTGAATGCCCCGTATTGGCGCTTTGCTTTCGTTGTCGCGCGAGCATCATACTTCGCTGGTAATGCGCGTACTGCACGGCACGCGGCCAATGAAAATGAGGATGACGCGATGGCCCGTTCGGTCGCGATGACCGCGGCGATGGCCTCCATTGAGGCTCATTGGCATACACTGATGGCCGCGCATTTCGAGAAGGAGGAACGGCTGATACGGATCGCGCAGGATACGCTTGATCCCCAGGCGGTGGCACGTGTTCTCGCCGAGCATGCCGAGCTACGTATACTTGCCGCGGGTCCGTGCGCGCTTGAACCCGCTGCGCGCCTGCGGCGCTTCGCCGACCTTATCAGCGCACACGTGCGCTATGAGGAACGCACGTTTTTTCCACAGTTACAGTCCCACCCCTGCGTTGCCATTATCGATGTGGATGCCGATACTGATGCATAAGCGGCAGCTCCAGCCAACCAATTCAACCAATTCAGTAAGGAGATCCATATGAATTTTCCCGATTTCTATGAACAGGCTCCGGTCGTGCTTACCCACGATCCGTTCGCCGCCACGCTGGGCGCCGCCCGTGATGGCGTGCTCGAATATCACTATGAGGATGCGGTGCGCCTGGCTGGCCATTCCTGCCCCACCGTCGCCGGCGCGTTCCTGATGGGGCGCGCCGCGCTGGCGGCGCTCTATCCCGAAGAACCTGCCGAGCGGGGGCCATTGCCGTGCATATGCCCGCGCCGGAAAATGAAGGTACTACCGGCGTCGTCGCGCAAGTGCTGACACTGCTCACCGGCGCTGCCGCCGATAACGGCTTTCAGGGCATTCAGGGGCGCTTCAGACGCAAGGGATTGCTCAGTTTTGCCGATCACCGCGAAGGCGACGCCATCACCTTCAAACGCCTAGATACCGGCGCCAGCGTGGCGGTGAGCCTTGATGTTTCCCTGGTGCCGAGCGATCCCGCCCAAGGGATGCGTTTAGCGGCTATCCTGCAGGATAGCGCCGATGATTCCCAGCGTGCCGCCTTCGCCGAGGCCTGGCAGGAGCGCGTGCGGCGCCTGCTGCTGGAGTTTGCCGATGATCCGCGCGTGATACGGCTTACGCCCGTGCAGTAGCGGTTCCTGCCCGGTTTCGGGGTCTTTCAGGCCGTCAATCCCACGCTGGCGGTGAAACTATTGTTGAAGATTTGCCGCACCGTCGCGTTTTCCAGAAGCGTTTCACGGCTAGCGATCCACTGATCGACAGCCGCATCCCCGTAGCAGTTGCGCTGATGACGTCCTTTATCAAAACTGCAACCTGCCAGACTACACCGAATGCAAATCCCTGGTACGGTTTTGCGTTGCCTCGTCGGTCCACTCCCATAATCGCACCTTGAGCCCGCGCATGTGCCCCAGGAGAACTATCAGTGTACGCAGCGGTTGTGAAAGGTTTGGCAACATCCAAATTTCGGAGATACGCTTATCCTCGCGTATCCAGCCGTGCAGCAAAAGCCTGGCAATTATGCTCAGACTCCCCGAACTGTGAGTCATATGAAGACACATAAGCCGAGGGGCGGGTTCTGGCGTAAACCAGTGAACGCTTCCACCCTCCCGAAACACGTTCTCTACCGCATTGAAAAGATCGGGTGGAAAGTCCATCAGCGGGTAATTGCCCGAGAGAAGCAGGATATTGCATCGTGCGCTGGGGTAGCGTGAGAAATAAATCATACGGCTGCGCCGTTTTAACGCCTTATAAGCCCGGTCTCGGCCAAACGATCCGCCCCCCTTGTGGTAGATATAGGTATCAGGATGCATGCCGATACGCCAGCCGCTCTGGTTGAGCCGGCGGCCCAAGTCTACATCCTCGTAATAGCCGCGGCCGAATATCGCGTCAAAGCCCCCCATTTGCTGGAAAACTTCACGCCTGATCAAAAATGCATAACCGCCGAGACGATGCGTCAGAATGTATCCGCCTGGCTCACGCGAATACTGGTTGAGATTAAACTCGGCATAATAATTGCCTCCTGGAATGATGGCTGCCAGCTGCGGATCAGCATCCAGCGCCGCACAGAGATACGGCAGAAAATCTTCGCTTGCCAGGATATCTGAATTGAGTATTAATACGTAGGTTGCGTCGGAGCGACCGACTGCGTCGTTTACTGACCTGCCAAAACCCTGGTTTTGCGGCGCGTGATAGACATGAACGTTTTTATACGGTAACCGATCCAGCATTTCGCGTGTTTCTTCACCGGAGGCGTCATCTTGAATATAAATGTACCTTATCGATTGGCCAAGAGACGCAACAACGGAATCAATACAGCGTTGTGTAAGTGCGGCTGCATTATAGACGGGGACCACCACGTCAATGGACGGAACTGCCAATTCACTCATGCTGACTCAATAATTTTATCTGAATTCGAACCTTGTCGAGTCTACCATCACGCGAGCCAGCTATCCAATGAGGCAATTCAATCACGTATTATAATGAGCTTCTTGAGGCGCTTGCAATTCGTCGAGGTTCAATAATTCAGAACTGGCGCAGATCATCTTTTCCACTCGCGTAGCCGCTTTGCTGCAATCGAAACCGGCGGCCAATCCCGAACCAGCATAAAGCCCTATAAACAGGAAAAGAAGTATTTTGCCGTGCATCGTTTACTCCAAAGCCTAAAGTCGGCTGTGACTTGGCTTCCTTCTTCAGGTCGCCAATCCCACACTGGTGGTGAAGCTGTTGTTGAAGATTTGCCGCACCGCTGCGTTTTCCAAGAGGGTTTCGCGGCTGGCAATCCACTGGTCGACAGCGGCCTTGCCGTAGCGGTTGCGCACGCGATCCGGCGTGAGGAAGGTATTATATTTACCCCAGTGCAGCGTAAACGGAATACCCGCCGCGTCGAGATCGTTCCAGACCCGATTGTAGAACGCGCGGGTTTCCGGCGTGTTGACGGCATCCAGTTCCATGATCGCGGTGGTATCGAAGCGGGTGAATCCGAGTAGCGCCTTGGTGCCTTTGACGAAACGGTGCGAGAGGATGACCGGCAAAACTGTGTTTGAGTCCTTGTAGGCCTTGAAGGCGATTTCCATTGCCTCGACCGCACGTGCCACAGGCATGCCGACGCCGCAGGCAAGAGTCTTGCCCAGCGTTTTCTCGCCACGGAAGAGATCGCGAATAAGCGCCTGCTTGAAGTAGGGCGCGAACTCCTGATTCACTTGGCTGTTCAGCAACGGCACGGCCACCTTGTTGAGCGGGCTGGGTATCTTGCCTACCACCGCTCCCATGATATCCAGCCCTGAGGCGCCCAAACCAGCCTCTCCCGCGTTCCATGCCGGCGGCATGTAGTTATCCGGATCGTAGGGTCCTTCATACATGATGAGAACGATGGCCTCGTCAGGGGGCGTGCCTTCGTTGGGGTTGAAGAAGATCTCGAAGTGGTAGGGCTTGTCCCTGGGCACGGCATTGGCCTCCGCCGGGAGGGGAACGCGTGTCGGATCGCAAGCGGCAATCGCCGCTTTGAGTGTGGCATCGTAAGGGTGCCGGAACCGCACGGCATTGAGGAGGAACAACACGCGCGTCTCGATCATGATGCCGTGTATGATTCCAAAGGAACCGAAGCTTACCAGCGCGGCATTGAATAATGTGTCATCCTGTATGAAATCGGCGCCTATGCTTTCGGCGAAGTCCGGCTGCATGACGGGGGAAGACTTCCGTTCCAGATAGACGTGCTTGTCCGGTCCGGTGATGAGATGCAAGCCGACTACCATCTCTTGCATGGCGCCAAACTTGTAGGCGCCGCCATGCGTTCCCGTTGACAGGGCACCGGCAATGGTCTGACCGTTATTCGAGCCACAGCCCTTGATCGATAAACCGGCGGTAAAGAGATAGTCATTCAGCGCGGCAACCGAGTTGCCACATTCGACGAAGCGCAGTTTCGCGGCGTCGCCGCCATAAGCCGGATGTGTCAAGTCCTTGGGAACTTCGAACGCCAACCGCAGGGCCGTGGTATCGATCAGGCGGCCATCCGTGACGGCGACCGTGCTCAGCGACCAGAGACTGCCGTGCGCCCGCAGCGACGTACCATTCTGGGCACAGGCGCCAATGATGCCCTGCAATTCCCTGGTCGCGTCGTTGTAGGTTTCGAAGGGAGGCTTACCACCCCGGTCTATGTTAAATGCGTACTCTCCCTCAAGCACCTGTTCATAAGACTGATGCCGCCCCGTTTCCAGGGTCTGCGGCCTGAAGAAACTGCGTCCGTGTCCATTGGGCATGGCTTATTTCCCCTTATTCTTTCAATGACTGTCTCAGGAAAGGTGCCGTGATTTTGATCGCTTGGATGGTGACGGGAGCATACCCGGCCTCGTCGGGGGCGCCTTACAGCGGAAATACACCTCCGTTGGCATCCATAGACCCAAGGTAACAACACCGGCAAGGTCATGAGCCAAGGTGCGGTAGATAATGACGTCGTTGATTCCCTGACCTTCGCATTCCGCCGAGAGAACCTGCGGATTAAGCACCAGTCCCCAGAAGTAGGCATGCATGGTCTTTTTCAGATACCCCTCGGTATGGCCCTTGGGCTTGATGGGATCGGAATCCGGTATGGTGATCTGAAAACTGGCACAGCCGGACAGCACCAGAAATCCGGCCATGCAGGCAGCAAGACATGCGGAGCGGAGGCTACTGCGACTATTTGTTGTCGTTGCGGCATTCATTGTGGTCTTCCCTAGAATGTAATCGGTATTATCTTGTACTAAGACTTCTCTACGCTGCCTCGTAAAACCATGCACCGCAGTCCGACAAACTGCTCAGCTCATTTCAAGAATCTGATTCATTACTAAAATACTTGCGTGCCTTAATCGAAAATAGTATTGCCCATGAGACCATCAATAACGGATGCCTTGTCTCCGATTTCGGTTCAATTGGACTCCAGATGATCAAGGATAAGCGGATATACGTCGTCGACCGCGTTTTTACCAAAGATGCAGTCAATATGCCCATAGTTCGGAATGACATGGCGTTTGTAGAGTTTCTTGTCCCCGTCAGGATCGTTCGCTTCGCGCAGTGCGTTATAGGTTAATTCCGTACTTTCCGGCAGGAACGTCTCATTCTCCGCCCCATGGATGAACGTGATGGGAAGCGCGAGCCGATCGAAATGCCCCATGTACACTTCGCCGCCATTTGCATTTACCAGATGACCGGCGCGGGCGATACGCGCGAGGTGATCGAACGAGCTCATGTTGGCGATGCCGAACATCTCATGCAGCGCGTCAAATGTTGCCGTATTCAACTGGTCGTGCTCATACAGGACCCCATACATGAACATGATCCGCCTATCCACCGGGCTGCGGGAACGCTCCTCGAATTCCACCGGATATAGTTTCAGGGCGGCATTGAATAGTTTGTCCTGCCAGTCGGCATTACTATCCACGTAAGCGTTGAGCGATGTTATGCCCAGGTTATCCAACAAATCCGGTAGATAGAGGCCGGTTTTCAACTTGTTTATCCCGGTGACAACAGTGTGGGCCGCAATTTGTGACGCG
The DNA here is from genome assembly GCA_046716045.1 of Nitrosospira sp. Lineage (GTDB taxonomy): Bacteria > Pseudomonadota > Gammaproteobacteria > Burkholderiales > Nitrosomonadaceae > Nitrosospira. Next base: position 800 of record JBKJYB010000039.1, on the reverse strand, counting down.
ACTACCGAGCGCACACCCTGCAAGCCCGCAAGCATTGCCATGAAAAATGTTGTCGAACCGAAGCAATGGACCACCATTTGCACGCTCGGCGCGCCAGTGAGTTGCCGTACTTTCGCAACAGCGGCGGGATAGTCGTGCAAAGCGATATCATCGCCCGTGAACTGGGTTTTGGCCGAAGCCAGATCGATACTCGCCCGAAAGTCCAGTAACCATACGTCATACTTATGGCTAACGAGGAACTCCAGGAGATTGGTCTCGATGGTGTCGATGCTGAAAATCAGACTGCTCACACCAAGCCCGTGCGCGAGAATCACGGGCCCTTTATCGCCGCCGTGGTAGCGCGTGAGCTTCAGTGTCACGCCATCGTCAGTATTGAAAAAGTGGACCTCAGGCTCATTCACACGCAGCGGACGCTTCTTGCGCGGCGGGGCGCCGGGATCGAATACGCTATCGCGCGCCGCAATGCCACCGTATGTGTTGGCCAGGACGCCGCCAAAATATTTGGCGAACTTCGCCAACGCTTTGAAACGAGCTGTTGTGTCAGGCGCATTCAGTACGCGTATCGTGGCGATCTGCTTTGCAAAATCCACTGGCAGAATGTGCAGGATGCCTTTGCCCAGCACCGGTGCGGTGTCGGCCGTTCCATCATATACAGTAATGTAGAGCGTCGTCGTGTCGGCCCAAATATCCAGGCCTTTTTCATCGTGAACCTGCTTGAAACCAAGGAAAAGGAAGGTTTTTCCAGACTCCGTTGTCATGTTCATGCGATAGCTCATCTTGTGCGCATTGACCTGATCCGG
>JBKJYB010000038.1:0-11533 GCA_046716045.1 Nitrosospira sp. | reverse complement strand
GAACGTGAGTTCTCCCGTAGATCAGCAGCCTGTCCCGCGCGACTTCGGCAGCGGCAAGGCCGGCTTTTTCCATCAAGGCGGGTGGTTCAGGCAATGCAGCCGCGAGTTGCTCGATTTCGCGGATCTCGGCAGTGGTATAAATGGCGGTGGAGTAATTACGCATATTATCGTTTATCAAACGCTTATCGGGCTGCGGCCATCTCATCTTCTCGTGTAAAATTACGTTTTCAATTTATTGACTCATTTCGCCGAATGCTTCGACTTCGTGGTGGCAGCGCGCTTTCTCCATTCCGTCTGGAAAAATTGGTGAGCGCACTCAAAATTGCCGCTCCGCAAGTTTCCCACATTTACGCAGAATATTGGCATTTTTGCGCGCTCAAGCGCGATCTGCGTCCAAGCGAAATCGCCATTCTTGAAAGGCTGCTCAAGGTCGCTCCAAAGGAAGTCCCCCTGAAGGGGGGTATCGAGCAGCAGGACGCCCATGCCACAGGTGAATTGCGGTTGGTGCTGCCGCGCCCCGGTACCTTGTCTCCATGGTCATCCAAAGCCACCGATATCGTCCGCCATTGCGGACTAGAAGCGGTGGAGCGGCTGGAGCGCGGCGTGGCTTTTTATGTTCAGACGGATGATGAGCTGGCTGCCGAATTCCCGGCCGGTGGCGGGACCGCACTGCTTGCACTGATACACGACCGCATGACCGAAGCCGTGTTCAGTTCATTCGACGATGCGGAAAAATTGTTCAGACATTTTGAGCCTGCGCCGCTTACCACGGTGGATGTGCTGGCGGGCGGAAGCGATGCATTGCAGCATGCCAACAACGCAATGGGGCTTGCGTTGTCGCCGGACGAAATTGACTATTTTGCGGCCTATTTCGCACGGATTGGACGCAATCCCACCGATGTGGAATTGATGATGTTTGCCCAGGCCAATTCGGAGCACTGCCGCCACAAGATTTTCAACGCTGACTGGGTGATAGATGGCGAGCCCCGGACGAAATCGCTGTTCTCGATGATACGCAATACTCACCAGCAGAACCCGCAAGGCACAGTGGTGGCTTATGCGGATAATTCTTCCATTATCGAGGGCGCGAAGGTCGCACGCTTCCACCCCGGCAAAGATAATGCTTACGGTTATGCGGAGGAGCCAACGCACATCCTGATGAAAGTGGAAACCCACAATCATCCCACCGCGATTTCGCCTTATGCGGGTGCCGCTACCGGAGTGGGCGGAGAAATCCGCGACGAAGGCGCCACCGGCCGTGGCGCCAAACCCAGAGCCGGGCTTAGCGGTTTCTCGGTTTCCAACTTGAACATTCCCGGATTTGTTCAGCCTTGGGAAGTGCATCAGCAGCCGGGGAAAGATCATTCTCATTCTTACGGCAAGCCAACGCGTATCGCATCGGCCCTGCAAATCATGCTGGAGGGTCCCATCGGCGGCGCGGCGTTCAACAACGAATTCGGGCGGCCCAATCTGGCGGGGTATTTCCGTACCTTCGAGGAACTTGTCGCCGGGGAAATGCGCGGTTATCACAAGCCCATCATGCTGGCTGGAGGCATAGGCCATATCGCCGAACGCCATTCATTCAAGGAAGAATTCTCGGCCGGCGCGCTATTGATTCAATTGGGCGGACCGGGGATGTTGATCGGGCTCGGCGGCGGTGCAGCCTCCAGTATGGATACCGGGGTGAATGCGGAGCGTCTCGATTTCGATTCGGTGCAACGCGGCAATGCGGAAATGGAGCGGCGCGCTCAAGAAGTCATCGACTATTGCTGGCAGATGGAAAGACAAGGCGAGTCTAATCCGATTCTTTCGATCCACGACGTTGGCGCCGGGGGCTTGTCGAACGCGCTGCCTGAGTTGTTGCATGGTTCCGGACGTGGGGGGCGTTTCAATTTGCGCGATATTCCCTCGGAAGAATCGGGGATGTCGCCGATGCAAATCTGGAGCAACGAGGCGCAAGAGCGCTATGTGCTCGCAATCAGGCCGGAGTCGATGGCGCTGTTCCAGTCAATTTGTGAACGTGAACGCTGTCCGTTCGCGGTGGTAGGCACAGCGACGGCGCAGCAACAGCTTACCGTGACTGATCCCGTATTCGGCAATCAGCCGGTTGATATGGATCTCTCGGTATTGTTGGGCAAACCGCCAAAAATGATCCGTGATGTGGCGCATATCGGGAGAACGCTATTGCCGTTCGACACGGCGGGATTGGATCTGCGAGAAGCCGCCTATCGGGTGCTGCGGCTGCCTGCGGTGGCGGACAAGACCTTTCTCATAAGCATCGGCGATCGCACCGTCGGTGGCATGACCGCACGCGACCAGATGGTAGGGCCATGGCAGGTGCCGGTAGCGGATGTGGCGGTGACACTGATGGGTTACCGGACTTATCTGGGTGAAGCCTTCGCTGTGGGTGAGCGCACGCCAGTGGCACTGATAGATCCCGCTGCTTCAGCACGCATGGCGGTGGGCGAAGCAATCACCAATATCGCGGCCGCGCGGATTGAACATATCGGAGAGATTAAACTTTCCGCCAACTGGATGGCCGCGGCGGGGCACCCCGGCGAAGACGCGGCTTTGTTCGACGCCGTGCACGCGGTAGGCATGGAATTCTGCCCCCAATTGGGAATCAGTATCCCGGTGGGCAAGGATTCCATGTCGATGAAGACGGTATGGGAATCGGAATCCGGCCATGACGGCGCCAGGATCAGAAAAGAGGTGACCGCACCGCTGTCGCTGATTGTTTCCGCCTTTGCGAGAGTGGTGGATGCGCGCAAAACGCTCACGCCGCAGCTGCGCAAGGATTGTGGCGAGACGGAACTCATTTTGGTGGATCTGGGTGCTGGCAGGAACCGCCTGGGCGGTTCGGCGCTGGCACAAGTTTATAAGCAGGCGGGAGATGACGCGCCGGACATGGCGGGTCTGGCGGGAGCGGAGAAACTCAGAGGCTTTTTCGCCGCCATACAACGCTTGAATCATGAGAACAAGATAATTGCTTATCATGACCGCTCCGATGGAGGCGTATTCGCGACATTGTGTGAAATGGCTTTTGCTGCCCATGTGGGCATCACCATCAACCTTGACCAACTATGTTTCGATGTGCTCGCGAACGACGTCGATGGCAATGAATTGCGGCCGGAAGCGCTGGGCGGAAGATTTCTGGAGCGCATCATATCCGTTCTGTTCAATGAGGAACTGGGGGCGGTGATTCAGATAGGAACCGAACACCACCGTGATGTGATGGCTATCATGTCGGAAGCGGGCTTGCGCGACGCGTGTTTTGTTATCGGCGATCTCAATGACAAGGACGAAGTTCAGTTTCTGCGCAACAATAAGCCGATATTCGCCGAGAAGCGCGTTGACTTGCACCGCGCCTGGTCGGCGACCACTTACCAGATACAGAGGCTGCGCGACAATCCGGAATGCGCGCGGCAGGAATATGATCGCATTCTCGATATCGCCGATCCTGGTCTGCATGCGCAACTGAGTTTCGACATGGACGACGATATTTCCGCGCCTTACATTAATAGCGGTGTCCGGCCGCGAATCGCCATTTTGCGCGAGCAAGGCGTGAACGGTCACGTGGAAATGGCTGCCGCCTTTGATCGGGCGGGATTTGCGGCGACCGACGTGCACATGAGCGACATCGTCGCGGGACGTGTTTCTCTCAGAGACTACAAGGGATTCGCCGCATGCGGCGGGTTTTCCTACGGAGATGTGCTGGGAGCGGGGGAAGGCTGGGCCAGCTCAATTCTGTTCAACTATCGCGCACGCGACGAATTTGAAGCATTCTTCCAGCATGCCGATAGCTTTGCGCTGGGTGTCTGTAATGGATGTCAGATGATGAGTAACTTGCATGAGATCATTCCCGGCACTGAACATTGGCCGCGTTTTGTGCGCAATCAATCGGAGCAGTTCGAGGCGCGATTCGTCATGGTGGAAATCCAGGAGAGCCCGTCACTGTTTTTTGGCGGTATGGCTGGGAGCCGAATGCCTGTTGTCGTTGCGCACGGCGAAGGTTGTGCTGAATTTACCGGCCAGAACAAGGTCTCAGCTATTACACCTCTGGTTGCGTTACGTTTTGTCGATAATCGGGGCCAGTCCACCGAGGTTTATCCGCTCAATCCCAGCGGTTCTCCCCAAGGCATTGCCGGCGTGACCACCCCGGATGGGCGTTTCAGCATACTTATGCCGCACCCGGAGCGCGGGTTTCGTGCCGCCCAGCAGTCCTGGCATCCCGGTTGGCGTGACGATGCGCCGTGGATGCGGATGTTCAGGAATGCTCGAAAATGGGTGGGGTGAAGTGCCGGTACAGTGGCCTGGTGCGACTATAATAATCCGGATATGGATGAGATGAGTTCGATAATTCATGATAAGGGAGTATCCAGCTTGACAAATTTTCAAAGTGCTCCGCCTCTTTGTGCTTTGTATAAACGGGGGTTCCTGGCTGTCATGCTATTCGCGTTGGCAGTCGGTCCGCACATCGCATGGGCTCAAACGAAAGCCGGCAACAAGGAAAATGTGGATTGTGTGCCGATCGGAAGCTGGATCACGCCTGGTGGTGGAAAGATATCGGGTATCGACGTCATTGCCCGCGCCGCAAAGCGCTCAGTAGTGTTGCTGGGTGAAATGCACGATAACCCTGAGCATCACCAATGGCAGTTGCAGGTGCTGGCTGCGCTGCATGCAATGCGTCCCGACATGGTTATTGGTTTCGAGATGTTTCCGCGTCGGGTACAGAAAGCGCTCGATCAGTGGGTGGCGGGTGAACTCTCGGAAGCGCAATTTCTCGCCGCCGCAGACTGGAACACCGTCTGGAGTACGGACGCGAGTCTTTATATGCCCCTGTTTCATTTTGCGCGCATGAATCGTGTGCCAATGGTGGCGCTCAATATCGACGCGCGTTTGCGGCGAGCGACCTCTCAGAAGGGTTTCGATGGGGTTCCGGAGAACGAACGCGAAGGCGTAATGCCTCCCGCTGCGCCAAGCACCGCTTATCTTGACTACTTGCTGCCGTTCTACAGTGAACATGACCGCGGCGGCAAGAAGAAAGGTGAAGTCAGCCGTGACGATCCGGATTTCCGGCGCTTCGTGGAGAGCCAGCAGCTCTGGGATAGGGCGATGGCGCAAGCCATATATTCGGCACTGGATCGGCCGGGGCGTCCCCTTGTGGTCGGGATCATGGGCTCGGGACATATCAAATATGGCTATGGGGTTCCCCACCAGTTGAAAGACCTCCGCGTTACCGACATCGGCACGCTGTTGCCATGGAATAGCGGCACTCATTGCGGACAGATTGCCGGGGGACTGGCCGATGCGGTATTTGGTGTTAGCTCGTCATCATTCGTTTCGCATGAACCGCCGCGACAGCGCCTGGGTATCCGCTTCGAGTTGGCGCAGGATGGCGGTGCCCGCGTGCTGCAGGTGGAGAAAGGCAGTATCGCCGAATCAACCGGCATCCGCGACAGTGACATCATTACGGAGGCCGCAAGCATCACGATCAAGCGCATCAACGATATTGTGGACATCGTCAAACGCCAGGCTCCGGGAACGTGGCTGCCACTTAAGCTAAAACGCGGCGGTGAAACGATGGAAATTATTGCCAGGTTTCCGGCGGTGCCCAAATGAGGCGGATGATAGGGGGGTTGAGCGTTCCGCATCTCTGGAGAGATATTGCCTGCATTCTGCTCTCGTTTCTTGTTGCAACCGCAACCTCTGCTGAATCCACCAAATCCGCCGCATCCACTGCGGCGGCGGACGCGGAGATCGACTATGACATTACGGTGCGGATTGATCCGGTTGCACGCACCATTGAGGGACGCAGTGTCATTACAGCGAAGACATCGGAAGAATTGACTCTGGTGCTGGGCCGCCGTTTCGAGGTGACGCACGGACGTGTTGATGCGGCATCGCTCGGTCTGTCCGCAATTACCGGCAAGATGCGTGCCTGGCGTATCTCGAGCGATAAGCAGATACCGCGCCGCATTGAGGTTCATTGGCGTGGCGAACTTTCAGCGCTTGATACTTCGCTCGATCATCCGCAGACCTTGGGAAGGAATGAACCGGCAAGTAGTGGCGCGGGCACGTTCCTGCCTGACTCGAGCGGCTGGTATCCTTACATAGCGGAAAAACTCGCAAGCTATCGCGTGAGCATCGAACTTCCAAGCGGGCAGCGCGGCCTTGTCGCGGGCCGCCTTGTTGAGGAATCCGAGTCGGATGAGGTGTATCGTGCACGTTTCGAGTTTCTCGCACCGACCGGCGGCATCGATCTCATGGCCGGTCCCTACAAAGTGGAAACAAGCACGATGCGCGGCGCGGGTGGCAAGCCAATCCAGTTGCGAACCTACTTTCATCCCCAGATTGCGGACCTTGCGCCTGCGTACCTCAGTTCGGTAAAGGGCTATATTGAACTCTACGAGTCGTGGATCGGGGAGTATCCGTTTACTGAATTCAGCGTCGTATCGAGTCCGACGCCGACGGGCTTCGGCATGCCAACACTCACCTATCTTGGCATCGAGGTACTGCGGCTGCCGTTCATCCGCTCCACCTCGCTAGGTCATGAGGTATTGCATAACTGGTGGGGAAACGGTGTGTATCCCGATTACGCGCAGGGCAACTGGTCCGAGGGGCTGACCACATTCATGGCGGACTACGCATACAAGGAGCGTGAAGGTCCTGACGCCGCGCGCGAGATGCGTCGTGGCTGGCTGCGCGATTTCGCCGCGCTGTCACCCGGTCAGGATGCACCGCTTACCACTTTTACCTCGCGTACCCATGGGGCGTCGCAGATCGTCGGCTACAACAAGGCCGCGATGACGTTTCTGATGCTGCGTGATCTGCTCGGGCGCGAGAGTTTCGATCGCGCGCTCCAGGCATTCTGGCATGGGCAGCGCTTCCGCATCGCCTCGTGGGCGGATTTGCAGCGCGCATTCCAGACCGTGTCCAAACAGGATTTGCATAGTTTCTTCGAGCAATGGCTCACGCGCGCGGGAGCACCGGTCGTGCGCATTGCGGAAGCCGGACGGACGAAGTCGGATTCCGGTTATCGTATTACCGTCACACTTGAGCAAGCGGCGCCTGAGTACCGGTTGCGTGTGCCGGTCGCGATTCGCACCGGGGAAGGTGAAGAAATGCGTACGCTTGATTTGGAGCACGGGCGTCAGACTTTTACGCTCGACGTGCGTACCCTCCCGCTGGAGGTGACCCTTGATCCGGATCTGCGGTTATTCCGGCGCTTGATGCCCGACGAGGCGCCCCCGATTTTGCGCCAGATCATGGTTGACCGGACAGCGACAACCATTTTACTTCCGGAAAGCGGTGAAGTGCGGAGTACCGCCGAGACGCTTGCCGGCAAACTCCAGAATCGTGCCCTGAAACTGGTTCCGGCGACAGATAGCCTGCCGCCCGCGCCGGCACTGGTGATTGGTTTGGAGGAACAAGTCGATGCGTGGCTCGCGCGTCACCAATTGCCGGGTCGGCCTGAGATCGTGCGGGGTAAAGGTTCGGCGCAGGCCTGGACGGTAATCCGATCCGATGGCGCGACGCTCGCAGTGGTGTCCGCACGGGATGCGGCCTCGCTCGCGGCGTTGATACGGCCACTGCCGCACTACGGCCGTCAGAGCTATGTCATCTTCGATGGCGCAAAGGCGATTGGCCGGGGCGCGTGGCCCACACGTGTGCAGGCGGTGAAGCTCGATTGATGGTGGCGCAAGGCGTCCTGGAATACGCGGAGAACACCGGGTAATTCATAAAAACTGCTACGAAATTTATCCGTTGTGTATTTAACCCAGATAATCCATTAGGCGGCTCTCCGAGCCTCTTCGAGTGCTGGCGGTCAGTTTGCGGCCATTTTCGCCGCCGTTTTTGCCACTGGCGCGGCGTTCATAGACCAGGCTATGGACTTCTCCCAACCGGCAAAACTGTCTCGCAACCTGCCTCGCCATCATCTCGCGTCCTAATGGATTATCTGGGTTTATCAGATCGAATCCGGTCGATCACCGGGCTTTTCGTTTTTTCCGCCTTTGGAGCACATTTTTTTGTTAAAATGCACTTTAATTTATTAATTTAGTGGAGTATTTAATGGCTGTCGAGAGAACATTGTCCATCATCAAACCGGATGCGGTGGCAAAAAACGTGATTGGGGAAATCTATTCGCGTTTTGAAAGCGGCGGCTTGAAAATAATCGCGGCACGCATGTTGCATCTTTCGCAGGCTGAGGCGGAAGGCTTTTACGCCGTGCATCGCAGCCGTCCATTTTTTAACGATCTGGTGAAATTCATGATTTCCGGGTCCGTCATGGTGCAGGTGCTCGAAGGCGAAGACGCAATCAGAAAGAACCGGGATCTGATGGGCGCGACAGATCCGAAAAAGGCGGAAAAAGGAACCATCCGCGCGGATTTCGCCGACAGTATCGACGCCAACGCAGTGCATGGCTCCGATGCGCCTGAAACTGCAGCGGTTGAGATTGCCTATTATTTTCCGGCCCTTGACATTCATTCCAGATAAAATGGGTTTTAGCTCAACATTATGAGCGTCAATCTGCTTGATTTCGATGCGAAAGCGCTTGCCGGTTTCTGCGCGGAAATTGGCGAGAAACCATTTCGCGCCAAGCAATTGCTGCGCTGGATACATCGGTCTGGCGAGGCGGATTTTTCGGGGATGAGTGATTTGGCGAAGGGATTGCGGGATAAGCTCTCCGCAACCGCCGTGATTGAACCGCCCCAGGTTATCAGCGATCATGCCGCCACCGATGGCACCCGCAAGTGGCTATTGTCGGTAGGCGAGGGTAATGGCATCGAGACAGTTTTCATACCCGAAACCGGCCGTGGCACACTGTGTGTTTCCAGCCAGGTGGGTTGTGCGCTGGCATGTACTTTTTGCTCTACCGGCAGGCAAGGCTTTAACCGCAATCTGACAGTGGCGGAAATTATTGGCCAGTTGTGGTGGGCAAATAAGGCGCTGGCAGATGAGTTCGATGGCGGGGCTGTTCGTAGCCGTGCTGTCACTAATGTAGTCATGATGGGCATGGGCGAGCCGCTGGCCAATTTTGAAAACGTGGTGACCGCGCTCGATTTGATGCTGGATGACAATGCTTATGGGCTGTCGCGGCGGCGCGTGACGGTGAGTACTTCAGGCCTGGTTCCGGCCATGGACCGGCTGCGCGAACGTTGTCCGGTGGCGCTTGCGGTATCGCTGCATGCGCCCAGCGATGCATTGCGCGACGAGTTGGTGCCCATTAACAAGAAATATCCGATCAAGGAGCTGCTGGCGGCCTGCCAACGTTATCTTAAGTCCGCGCCACGGGATTTCATCACTTTTGAATATGTCATGCTGGACGGTGTCAATGACAGCGTGACCCATGCACGTGAATTGGTACAACTGGTACGAGACACGCCCTGTAAATTCAATCTGATTCCGTTTAATCCGTTTCCCAATTCCGGGTACATGCGCTCATCGCCGGAAGCGATGCATCTCTTTCGCGATGTGCTGATGCAGGCTGGACTGATAACAACCGTACGCAAGACCCGCGGCGACGATATCGCCGCTGCCTGTGGGCAGCTCGCCGGAAAAGTGCATGATAAGACCCGGCGGACAAGCCGCGGTATTGTGGAAGTCGCACGATGAGGCAAAGTCAGATAGGTTTCTTCAACACGCTATTGACACCGCGCAGTGATAGAGGCGATTTCCGAATTCCGGGTAGTCATTGGTGCTACGCGATCGCGGATTCGAGTAATGGACGCCACTGAGAGCAACGGCGCCAGCCATGGAGCGGGGGTGAAACCCACCCAGGCGGAAATAGGTGTGGGGCGCGAATTTCACGCGGCGCGGCTGGCGCGTGGCATGAGTATTGAAGACGTGGCACGGCAGTTGCGGTTGTCGGTGCTGCAGATTACGGCGCTGGAGGAAGATGACTACGACAAGCTTGTGAGTGGAACATTTCTGCGCGGCTTCATACGGAATTACGCCAAGCTGTTGCAGATGGATGCGGCGCCGTTATTGCAGCGGTTGGAGCAGTCGCTTCCGCCCACTCCCACTCCAACCATCTCGTATCAGACTGAGGGAATTCCCTTCCCCTCAAATCAGGGAGGGGGAAGGCGTAACCTGATTATTGCGGGAGCGGTCGCTCTGGTGTTACTGCTGCTGGTCTTTGAAATTTATGATCGCGATGAAGGTAATAAAGGAAAGCAACCGGCCGTAAAAATGGAAACCGGAACCGAGGCCAAGGAAGCGGCCGTATCACCACAATATCAATTACCGCCCGCAACCCCGACCAGCGGCACTGAGCCCGTGCCATCCGCCGAAGAAGCCAGGGTAGTTGAACAAAGACATGAGATTCCGGCTCCTCTTTCGACTCCTGCTCCTGTTCTTGTTCCGCCTCCGGCGCAGCAAGCCACGCCAGCCGCCGCTGCCACTGAACAGGCGAACGCCACTGCCCGTGAATCGGCAAATGCCATTGCCTCGGAACCGAGAGGTGGCGGAGATGTTCTTCGCCTTGTATTTGAGGGAGAATCATGGACTGAAATCAAGGATAGTGGAGGCAGGCTGCTACTTTCGCGGATTAATCCCCGTGGCACAGAGCAGGTTTTACACGGCAAGCCGCCATTCTCCCTCACGATCGGTAACGCCGCCGCAGTCAAGCTGGTCTACAATAACAATCCAGTGGATCTGGCACCTTACATTAATGCCTATGGAGGGACGGCACGTCTGTCGCTCAAATGAAACTTTTACATTTATAAGATTCTCATACCTATCATGACTATGTCACAAAATATTTTCCCGCCGCGCCGAAACAGTGTCGGCGTCCGTGTAGGTACCATCACAGTTGGCGGCGGTGCGCCGGTGGTAGTGCAATCCATGACCAATACCGATACGGAAAATGAAATTGCCACTACAGTACAAGTGGCCCAACTCGCGCGTGCCGGTTCGGAGCTGGTGCGCATTACCGTTAATACCGCCGCAGCCGCTAAAGCGGTGGCGAGTATCCGTGCGCGTCTCGATGACATGGACTGCCACGTGCCGCTGATAGGCGATTTTCATTTCAACGGTCATAAGCTGGTGACCGAATATCCCGATTGCGCGAAGGCATTGGCCAAATACCGTATCAACCCGGGTAATGTGGGACACGGCAAAAAACGCGACGAACAATTTTCCATTCTGATCGAAGCGGCTTGTAAATATGGCAAGCCGGTACGGATCGGCGTTAACTGGGGCAGCCTCGATCCCGAATTGCTGGCGCGCATTATGGATGAGAATTCTCGGTCCGGTGATCCGAAGGATGCGGCGCTTGTCATGCGTGAGGCATTGATTATCTCCGCGCTGGAAAGTGCCGCCAGGGCGGAAGAGATTGGACTGGGGCGCGACAGAATCATTTTGTCCTGCAAGGTAAGCGGCGTACAGGACTTGATTGCTGTTTATCGCGACCTGGCATCGCGTTGTGACTATGCCTTGCACCTTGGATTGACCGAAGCCGGCATGGGCTCGAAAGGAATCGTAGCCTCTACCGCCGCGCTGTCAGTGCTGCTTCTTGACGGCATAGGCG
>JBKJYB010000037.1:0-7985 GCA_046716045.1 Nitrosospira sp. | reverse complement strand
CCGTCAGCAGTATGCGCAATGCTGTAGCCACGCTCCAATACTGACGCCGGGTTAAGATGCGCAAGGTTTGCCTGCTGACGCCGCAAACCCATTGTGAGCATTTCAATGCGGCCGGCACCGGCCCGGTTCAGCCGCAGACCTAATTCATGCTGCCGTTCGATCAGATGGACAATGTCAGGCCGGATCGCGGTAATGCGCCGATCAAGGTCGCGCAAGCGCCAGCACCTGATCTCGGAATTTCGTTGCCACGAACCAGCAAGACGTTCACGCAAACGCTGAAGGTGCGTAAGCTGATCATCGATCCGCTTACCGGGATGTACCAGCCGGCCGGCGAGCATATCGGTGTTTTGCATGCGGCTTTCCATATCGCGCTGCATTTCGCGCTGTACGCGGTCATACAGAATTTTCGCGCGACGCAGCAATTCTTCACGATCCGGGCAGGCGAGCTGGGATGCGCCGGTTGGCGTGGGTGCGCGAATGTCGGCGACAAAATCAGCAATGGTAAAATCGGTCTCGTGACCCACGCCACTGATGATGGGAAGCGGGCAAGCGGCAATTGCCCGCGCCACAATCTCTTCATTAAATGCCCACAGATCCTCGATACTGCCACCGCCTCGACATACAATCAGCACGTCACACTCAGCGCGGCTTGCAGCCTTCTGAATAGCCGCCGCTATTTTTACGGCCGCGCCGACACCCTGCACCGGCGTAGGATAAACGATCACGGGCAGGGAAGGCATGCGCCGCTGCAATATGGACAGAACATCATGCAGTGCGGCAGCGGCTGGAGAAGTGATAATGCCAATCTGTTTTGGAAATAACGGCAATGGTTTTTTCCGGTCAGGGTCGAACAGCCCCTCCTTTCCCAATCGAGCCCTGAGTTGCTCAAAAGCCTCGAACAACGTGCCTAGCCCCACCCGCCGGATGGTCTCGACGCTCAGCTGAAAATCTCCGCGCGCCTGGTATAGCGTCACAAGCGCGCGCACCTCCACCTGCATGCCATCCTTGGGCTCCCAACCCAGATACTGATTTTTATCCCGGAACATGACGCAGCGTACCTGGGCATTCGAGTCTTTGAGAGAAAAATACCAGTGACCTGAACCGTAGCACTTGATGTTCGAAATTTCGCCGCCAACCCACAATAATGGGAAGGCCTGTTCAAGCAAGTCCTTGGCGCCACGATTCAATTCACTCACACTCAGGACGGTGCGGGCAATTTCCATTTCCATAAGAAAATTCATCTTGACATTCTACAGTAATCCACATTCGTCATAAAAATTGCATAATTGCCCCGGGTAAACCCGCATGAATCCTACAGATACACATAACCATATGTTTTAAAACAATTATATTTAAGTTCAAAAATTAGTCTAATCAGAAAATACCGTTGTGGGAGGGCGACTTAATGCGCTTATCTGCAGATTATCCACAAACTTATCCACAGCAATTGTGGACAAGAAAATAATGCCCCTGCTCTCCTTATCCTTGCTGAAATCACATGGGCAAGATACATTATCCTAAATTCGGCAATTGGACGAACGGATGGAGTGTGCGGTTGTGGCTGGGTTTTAAGATTATGACTCTGATTTTACGTACCGGATTACTAAGGAGAACTGTCGCGTGTTCGCTTTGATTCAAGCTGCCGGTTGGCCAATCTGGCCGATTATCCTGGCTTCCGTCGTTGCCGTCGGCATTATTGGTGAGCGCATTTGGACCTTGCGCCTGAGCGTGGTAACGCCGAGAGACCTCCTGCCAAAGGTAGTGCAAGAATACCGTAAAAGCGGTGTCAGTGAAGATATGCTTGCCCGTCTCCAAAATCACTCTCCCCTCGGACAAATTTTTGCAGCGGGTTTGAGAAATGACAAGAGTACGCGCGAAATCATGAAAGAATCCATAGAAGAAGCAGGACGTTCAGTTGCGCATGACCTTGACCGTTATCTCACCACGCTGGGAACCATCGCTTCCCTGAGCCCGCTGATGGGTCTGTTCGGAACCCTGGTCGGCATGATCGAAATTTTCGGTGCGAATACACCTTCTACTGGTAGCGGCAATCCGGCACAACTCGCTCATGGTATTTCCGTAGCGCTTTACAATGCGGCATTCGGCATCCTGGTGGCTATTCCCAGCATGATTTTTTATCGTCATTTCCGTGCGAAAGTGGACGCGCTGGTGATCGAAATGGAATTGCAAGCGCTAAAACTGGTGGAAATCATTCACGGCGAGCGGCGGGATTGATCGTTTACCGTTATTTGCCACGACACAGCTAACTCCCATGAATTTTCAGCGCGGCAGACAAAAAGAAGAGCCGGAAATTAATCTGGTGCCAATGATCGACGTGTTACTGGTAATTCTGATTTTCCTGATGATTACCACGACTTACTCAAAATTTTCAGCGCTTGAAATCAGTCTGCCGCAGGCAACATCCGACAAAACCGCTGAAAGCCCTAATGTCATTGACGTGTCGGTGAGCGCCAGTGGGAGCTATATGGTAAACCGGGCATCCATCAAGTACTCCAGTGCTGAAGGACTCAGTGCCGAGTTGCGCGCCGCGGCGGGCAACCGGCCTGACCCGGTAATTGTCATCAATGCAGATGCACAAGCCACCCATCAGTCAGTTATAGCGGTTATGGAGGCCGCACGCATGGCGGGATACAATCATATTACTTTCACGACTGAAAACCCCAGATAGAACACGCGGCCATGAAAACGGCCGTTAAAATGCACGACTTCTGCCGATAAGGAATTGGGGTTATATAACTGGCTGAATGCAAAATTTGATCCGGCGTGGCTAAGGCAATTTTATAAAATTGGAGTAACAATTTATGGACGCAAAATTGCTTGATATTCTGGTATGTCCATTATGCAAAGGACCGCTGCTTTACAGGAAATCGGAGAATGAACTGATCTGCAAGGCGGATCGGCTGGTTTTTCCCATTAAGGATGGCATTCCGGTGATGCTGGAAGACGAGGCGCGAAAACTTTCTCCCGCGGAAGAAGTTTAGCCCGAAGTGTGCTTGGATAATCGGAAAAAGAATCTGAGTGATTCTTTCCGAGGAACTTGAGAGATCCTGAATACGATGAAAAATCCAAATAGCGCCGCTGTCCTCGGTGCCCTCGTGGCTGATTCCACCGCGCTCGGTCTGCACTGGCTTTACGATCCGGTGCGCATTGCGGAAATTGAAGCAGCCAGGGGATTGGTGTTTCTGCAACCCGACGCGGACAATTATACCGGTGCGAAAGGGTACTTCGCCCATGGCGGCAAATCTCCTGGAGAATCGACCAGCTACGGCGAGGCGTGCTTGTTGATGTTGAAGCATCTGGCAAAGCATGGAAAATTCAATCGTATCGGGTATCAGACCGAATACCGCGCACACTTTGGGCCTGGTGGCGCATTCGTGGGTTATATCGACTCCCCTACCCGTCACACGTTGCGCACGCTGTTATCACTTGAACCAGCGGAGTTTCCAGCGGCATCCGGTGCCGACGACGATCAGCATCCGGCCTTGGCAGCGCTTCCGGCGCTGGTCGCAACGCACGCCGGGACGCTGGAGGAGTTGCTTGGGCGGATCGAGGAAGTCGTGCGCGTAACAAACAACGACGCACTGGCGGTCGCCGCGGCGCAGTGTTCGTCAGCGGCTTTGTTTGAAGTGTTGCAAGGCACACCGATTGGGCAGGCATTGACGAATGCTCTGTTATTTGCGGGGAATACCCTCAAACCACTGCTTGAAGAGGCGCTCGACATGTCCAAGCTGGATAGCGTTGCGGTTGCACAGCACTTTGGCATGGCCTGCCATGTTGCGGAAGGCCTGCCGGTAATTTTCCATATTGCACAACACGCCGCTGATTATCGCATTGCAATCGAATCCAACATTCGTGCCGGCGGCGATAGTTGCGGACGCTCAATCATGCTTGGCGCCCTGGTTGCGGCGCATGCCGCGACCAGGGATAACTCCGGACTTCCCATTCCACTACCGTGGCTGGCGCGATATGGAAAATTTGCCGCGGCTGCTGACGCGTGTGCGGCGCTTTAATAATCCTGGATACGCACGCACTTCCTTCTGAATTCACTTTGACGCATTCGAGTGTCATGCCAAATCGAGATAGCATGAGCCAGCCGCTAACGTTAACGAGTAATCGGGGAGGACACGCATGAATTGCGACAATGAACTGGATGTACGCGGCCTGAACTGCCCCTTGCCCATTCTGCGAACTAAAAAATCCCTGGCGGAAATGACTACCGGTCAAGTGCTGAAAATCCTGGCAACTGATCCTGGCGCGGTGATTGATTTCCAGGTCTTCGCTGATCAGACAGGTAATGAACTTCTATCCTCCTCGGAAACAGCCGGAGAATTCATGTTTTACCTGAAAAAAAAATAGACTTATCAGCGGTTAATATATGCGGTAGTGTCGCGCATAACGTATTTCTTTGAATTTCTTCATTACATTACCAGCCGCATCATTATGCCTGTTAACTTCATACCTTCACTGCCTGAACAATTGCTTCCGATAAAAGGCGTGTCCCTCGGCATTACAGAAGCCGGAATCCGGAAACCCGGCCGCAAGGATTTGCTCGTGATCACGCTGAATGACAGTGCAAACGTCGCCGGAGTATTTACGCAGAACGCTTTTTGCGCCGCGCCGGTGGTGGTTGCTAAAGAGCATCTTTCGAATCCGGATTCCAAATCTTCGATCCGCGCATTAGTCATCAATACCGGTAACGCCAATGCGGGCACAGGTGAGGAGGGGATTACGCATACCCGTGCCGCCTGCGCGGAGCTTGCCCGATTGCTGGGATGCGACAGTCACCAGATACTGCCATTTTCCACCGGCGTGATTATGGAGCCCCTGCCGCTGGAAAAAATTGTCGCGGGTTTGCCCGCAGCGGTAGCCAATCTCAAACCGGACAACTGGTTCGCTGCCTCCCAGGCAATCATGACAACCGATATTGTCCCCAAGGCAGTATCGAAACAGATTTCACTCGACGGGACAACCGTGACTATTACCGGCATTGCGAAAGGCTCTGGAATGATTCATCCCAACATGGCGACGATGTTGAGTTATATAGCCACCGATGCGGCTTTGACTCAACCACTGCTGGAGGAAATCGTGCGGCATGCGGCGGATAAGTCATTTAACCGCATCACCGTAGATGGGGATACTTCAACTAATGATGCTTTCATTCTGATTGGCACGGGCCATGCGGGCAATTCGGCAATCACGGATAAAGCAAGCGCCGGATTCACCGCACTGCAAGATGCGGTAACAGAAGTTGCGGCACAGCTTGCGCAAGCGATCGTGCGCGATGGGGAGGGCGCCACCAAGTTTATCACCGTGCGGGTTGAAGGCGGTAAAACACCGGACGAATGTAGTAAAGCCGCATACGCCATTGCCCACTCACCGCTGGTTAAAACTGCATTTTTTGCATCCGATCCCAATCTGGGCCGAATACTCGCAGCCATTGGTTATGCGGGTATAGACGGGCTTGAGGTGAACAGATTGCAACTCTATCTGGATGATGTGCTGGTTGCGGAGAATGGCGGAAGGGCGTCCGGCTACCGGGAACAGGATGGCCAGCGAGTGATGAAGCAATCTGAAATCACCGTGCGGGTTGTGCTTGATAGGGGACCGGCCTCCACCACAATATGGACCTGCGATCTATCCTATGACTATATAAAGATCAACGCAGATTATCGAAGTTAACAGCACAACGATAAGCAATCACGCGTTGGCGAATCAATCCCGGCAGACCCGGAATCCATACGTATAAAGGACAACAGTTGCGCGCTTACAAGACGCACAACTGTTTTACCTTTCAACGTATACCCGCGCTCTCAAGTCTTGCCGCCCATGACGGGGGGATAAAGCAACCGGCAATGGGCTATCTTTCCTAGTCGCCCATGGTTTTCATGTGTTGCAGGTTTCTCCCGCCCCACCCCGACTCGTATTGGCCGGCCAGCGGGGATTGATCGGGAGACCCGTATCCCTGGCCGGACCGCTGCGAGTGGCTACGCTTATATTTCATTCTCATTTTATCCGCTTCGTCTTTGTCGATATACCCATCTCCATTGGCATCCATTTTTTCGAACATCATTTGACTATGACGAGCGTGCTCTTCCTTGCTGACTCGGCCATCTTTATCGGCATCCGCCATGGACATTCCACATCGGCCTTCACCGGACTTCTTGTCACCATATCCATCCTTTTTGTCACCCCCATGATAGTCAGCCACCATGTAGCCTTTACCTAGAGATTGCACGGCGAAAGGATTCTCCCCCGCGGAGGCAATGGGCGCAGCGCCAAGCGCGGCGGCAATAGCGGTTCCAAGGGCGAGAGAAATGATTGATTTTTTGCTGGGCATATTATTCATGGTATTTTCTCCTGGTTGTCGTACTTGGTTTTGATAATAAGCTTTCGAAAAAGCACGCGCTTGCCGATGCGCTTGCCGGTTGTGGTAGCTCATTAAGCAGATCCATTTTTAAAGATCCACGCATGAGCAATCTGTTACGCTTCGGAAAAACCGGTACCCTTGCGGATGCTGCCGTAACACATTAAATTATCGTGTTTTCCGTGGTACCGTTCCGTACGATAGCGCACATAACGTAGATGCTCAAGTGCGCGAACCCAGGATCGCGGTCCTGTGCTGCCTACAGGTGTTCCGCTCTCGAACAGGGTTCGAAGATTACTTGCTGAATGCATTGGATTGTCAAGGATATCGCATGGTACCAGGCGCATCAGGTGGATTAATAATAAGTGATTATTTTCAGTTGTTTATAATTCAGGTATTAGCTATTGATGGTCATGGATAATTGGGACGCATTATATAATCGCGCCGAAATGTTGCTCTCCCGTCTGGAGGGACTGCTGTCGGCTGAACAGCCTGACCCCGGCTGGGATACTGCGGTCGCGTTCCGCTGGCGAAAATGTGGCCACACCGGGTTCATACAGCCTGTTGCCCACCCTCATCACGTTACGCCCGATGCATTGCGAGGCGTCGAACGGCAAAAAGAACTCATAGACCGGAATACCCATCAGTTCGTGCGGGGATATCCCGCCAATAACGTACTACTTACAGGCGCACGCGGTACAGGAAAATCATCGCTGGTGAAAGCCATGCTGAACAAGTATGCGGCCGCGGGATTACGCTTAATTGAGGTGGAAAAGCATGACCTCACCGGCTTGCACGATATCGTCGAAAAGATATACCGGCGCCCGGAGCGCTTCATCCTCTATTGCGACGATCTGTCGTTCGAGTCCGATGAGCCTGGCTACAAGGCTTTGAAGGTAGTACTGGACGGTTCCATTGCTACCGCTTCAGAAAATGTTCTGGTCTACGCCACTTCCAATCGCCGCCATCTGATGCCGGAATCCATGCGGGACAATCTGGATACCCGGCATATTGAGGGAGAAATCCATCCGAGTGAATCGGTGGAGGAAAAAATTTCGTTGTCGGAACGCTTCGGTCTATGGTTGTCATTCTATCCTTTCGATCAAGATCAATACCTGGACATTGCCGGCCAGTGGCTCGCCTATTTCGGCATTAAGGAAGTGACTCCCCCCATACGCGAAGCGGCGCTGCAATGGGCGCTGGGACGCGGTTCGCGGAGTGGACGCGTCGCCTGGCAGTTCGCGCGTGATTGGGCGGGCAAACAGAAGACAGAATTCGGCGCAAAGCGGTAAGAAATTACCTTCGCCATGTTTCATCCTTCTGATATCGTTGAAGTCGCCGCCGCAGTCATCACCCGGCCTGATGGCAGCTTTCTTCTCGCTCGCAGGCCCGAAGGCAAGCCTTATGCGGGCTACTGGGAATTTCCCGGCGGCAAGGTGAAGCCCGATGAATCGCTGCCGCATGCCCTCAAACGCGAACTGCTGGAAGAACTAGGCATATATGTCGAGCAGGCTTATCCCTGGATCACCCGCACGTTTACCTACCCCCACGCTGCCGTGCGCCTACATTTTTATCGCGTGATGGAATGGCACGGCGAACC
>JBKJYB010000036.1:0-2528 GCA_046716045.1 Nitrosospira sp. | reverse complement strand
TTAGATTTCTTAGTGGCGGCGTAAAGGCTGATCGGATGGTCGACGTTATCATGGATGCTGGATGGCATATGAGTATTCAAACCATAGACGCTTGAACTACTCGCATATACTAAATGTTCGACGCATTATGGCGACAACCTTTGAGCACGTTCAAAAAGCCAACCATATTGCTATTGACGTACGCATGGGGATTCTTCAGGGAATAGCGACGCCAGCCTGGGCGGCAAGATTGACGACACGCTGAAAATTTTCCACAGTGAAAAGATTTTCCATCGCTGCGCGATCAACCATGTCCAGCTTGACAAAACGGAACCCCGGCAGGGGCAGAAGCTGCTTCAGGCGATCTTCTTTCAGATGGATGTCATAGTAGCTGTTGAGATTGTCGATACCGACTACTTCGATACCATGTCCCAGCAGACGGTGGGCGACATGCATGCCGATGAATCCGGCTGCGCCGGTGACCAAAACTTTCAAGAGCCCTCCCTGGTAATCAATTTCTGCCTATGGCGAACTATTCGATCCCCTCGGCGCGCATATCATTCGGCTCGTACATATTGCGACCATCGAAAATAACCGGATGCCTGAGCTTTGACTTAATGGTGCTGAAATCCGGGGCACGGAATACTTTCCACTCGGTGACGATGACCAAAGCGTCAGCGCCTTCCAAAGCTGCCATGGGCTCATCCATCAGTTGAAGACGCGCGTCTTCGCCGAAGATGCGTCTTGCTTCATGCATTGCGACAGGGTCGTAGGCTGACACGATTGCACCGCGCGCCCATAGCCCTTCGATCAGTACGCGGCTGGGCGCTTCGCGCATATCGTCGGTATTGGGCTTGAAGGCAAGCCCCACAATGCAATCTTTTTCCCGGAAAGCGTGTCACCAAATTTGGTGTTGATCTTGTCGAGCAGCACTTCTTTCTGCCGATCATTGGCTATCTCCACGGCTTTAAGAATATGCAAGTTGCCCCGTATTCCCCCGCTGTGCGTTGCAAGGCTTTAACATCCTTGGGGAAACAGGAGCCGCCATAGCCGCAACCAGCGTAAAGAAAATGATGGCCTATGCGTGGCTCGGAACCAATGCCGTGGCGCACGTTCTCAATGTCGGCTCCCATCTTCTCGGCCAGCAACGCTAGCTCATTCATGAATTAGATTCGTGTGGCAAGCATTGCGTTGGCTGCGTATTTGGTCAGCTCTGCGGACTTTGTGTCCATAACCACCAGACGATCATAATTGCGATTGAAAGGTGTGTAGAGTGAGCGCATCAGGCGCACCGCTTGCTCATCGTCGACGCCAAGCACAATGCGGTCGGGGCGCATGAAATCTTCCACCGCTGCGCCTTCTTTCAGAAATTCTGGATTGGATGCGACGCTGAATACAAGGGCGACACCGCGTTGGATAAGCTCTCCCTGAACAGCGGAGCGCACTTTATCTGCGGTTCCCACCGGAACAGTGGCTTTATTCACGATTAATTTGTATTCCTGCATGTGCTGGCCGATGGCACGCGCCGCCGCAATGACGTATCGCAGATCAGCGGAGCCGTCCTCGTCGGGTGGGGTACCTACAGCAATAAACAGGATCGCGCCGTGCCTCGCGCTTTCCGCCGTATCAGTGGTAAAACGCAGCCTTCCCGCGTCTACGTTGCGCTTGACCATATCCCCAAGGCCGGGTTCATAGATCGGAATACCCCCACTCTTGAGAATCTCAATCTTGTTCTTGTCCGTATCCGCGCACAGTACGTCATTCCCCACCTCTGCCAGGCAAGCGCCCGTTACCAAGCCAACATATCCGGTACCGATTACGCTCACTTTCATCGTACTTCACCTTTTCTCATGTTCACAGGGAGGATTCCTAACATCACCTTGTCGCTCTTGTATCTGTTATAGTAATTGCGACGTTCAACAGAATTTCGCCCACCGCAATAATATCGTTGGCCTCGGAATGAACCAACAGAGCATACATCAGCGCCAATATCGTGAGAATGCTCACGTTATCGGTGAGTTGCGAATTCCGGTTCAAACTGGACACGCATTCCACGGCAAACTGGACAGCCATTCCAGAGCAAACTGGACACTGATTCCACGGCAAACTGGACGGTAAAATAGAGATGTAGCGGTACGCGGGATAACTGTGGCAACCTCGGAGATTTCTCCGGGGAGCCACATGGCCAACAACAGGTTATCCATGCGCAAGATTACAGAAACACTCCGGCTGCATCACGAATGCGGTCGTTCCAACCGGGATATTTCCCGCGCTATCGGTGCGTCGCCGACCACGGTTTGCGATTATCTTCGCCGCGCCAAGGCGGCTAGCCTAGGCTATCCGCTACCAGAGGGTATGGATGATCTGGCCCTCGAACTGCGGCTGTTCCCGCCGGTTGTACCTTCTGATGTTGTCCGATCCGAGCCGGACTGGGTCTGGGCGCACCGCGAAATGCGCAAGAGGAGCGTCACGCTGGCGCTGCTGTGGCAGGAATACAAAGCGGCGCATCCCGAGGGCTACCAATACAGCTGGTTCTGCGAACGCTACCG
>JBKJYB010000035.1:0-2948 GCA_046716045.1 Nitrosospira sp. | reverse complement strand
CCGTCCTGGGCTCGCCGCGCTACTGCGACGAATGGCTCGCCAAGCTGGCCACCCTGATGCCGCCCTCGCCGCTGACCCGTTCCGGCAGCCGGCTCAAAGTCGTCATATTCCTGAGAAAGAGCAACTTTTCCACCTTCTGGGAAGAAGTGGGTGAAGTGGTGCGCATCGTTGCCAGCTTTCCGGGGGTGGAACTGATCATCAAACCGCATACCCGCGGCGGCTGGCAGCAACCCCTGACCAGGGATGCCTCCTTGCGGCGCCTGCCGAACGTGAGCGTGGCCGGCGATATCCACTCCATCCACCTCATGAACTGGGCGGACGTCATCATCGACCTGGCCACCTCGGTCGTATTTGAAGCGGTCAAGGCAAAGAAACCGGTACTGGCAGGGGACTACTTGCATGCGGGACGCTCCGCGCTGGCGGAATATCTACCCGAGACGGAACTGCGCTGCCGGGATGACGTCTATCGGCAGATTGAAGGATTTCTTAGCCACGGCTGCGATAACTTTTACATTGAAGCGCACCACCAGCGCTTCGTGAAGGAAATGATCGAAGTGGGGGATCCGGACGTATTATCGCGCTATGTCACGTTGCTGGAGGGGCAGGTTCGGCCACGAGCCGGCCAGGATCAGCCTTATCCGGATGAAGGCGCCACAAATCTCGCTTTTGGATAATTCCATGAGGTGCGCCAGGCCCGGGCTTCGCAATGGGCGAGGTATAATGGTTCTTCAGGCAAGGGTTCATGAGAAGAAGAGCTGCCAATAATTTGCCAATGAGATGAATACACAGCTATCGTTGTCTATTGCCTTGACTACTTACAACGGTGAACGCTACATCGCGGAGCAGCTCGACAGTATCGTGCGCCAGACGCGTTTGCCGGACGAGTTGGTGATATCCGATGACGCCTCGGTTGATACGACAAGAGCTATTGTATCGGACTTTGCCGGGCGTGCGCCCTTTCCCGTGCGGTTGCTGGCAAACAGTGAGCGCCTTGGCTCGACGCGTAATTTCGAAGTTGCCATACGTGCCTGCGGCGGCGACATCATCTTTCTATGTGACCAGGACGACGTCTGGTATCCCGGCAAGCTTGCTCTCATCGAAAAGCGTTTCATGGATGACGCAGGGGCGGGCGTGGTATTTACGGATGCCGATGTGGTCGACCAGGACCTGCATCCGTTGGGACTGCGTCTATGGGAAGCAGTGCGATTCAGCCGGCCAAGGCAGGCACAGTTCGATGCTGGCGACGCATTCTCAGTGCTGCTCAAACGTTACATGGTAACCGGCGCGACGATGGCGTTTCGCTCCCGTTATCGGGATCTTCTGCTGCCCATCCCTGGTATATGGGTGCATGACGCCTGGATCGCAATGCTGATGGGCGCCACATCGCAATTGGCCGCGCTGCCAACGCCGCTGATCGCCTATCGTCAACATAGTGCGAATCAGATTGGCATACCGCGCCGGGGCAAGAATCGGGGCAAGACCTGTGCCGCGATTCATGGCCTGCAGGTTCTGCGCTATGAAGAAGCGTTGAGGCGCTTGCTGGAATTTGGCGATCGCTGTCCCGATAGCAGGCACAATATTCATCGTCTTGAAGAAACGCTCAATTTTTTGCGCACGGTCGCCGCGCTGCCCGACGCGCGTTGGCGCCGGCTGCCCGGTGCGCTGCGCGAGCTGGTCGCACTGCGCTATCATCGCTATGCCAAAGGATTCAGTAGTTTTCGCCAGGATTTGCTGTGTTAGTGCGTCTTGTCTTGTAGAAGCTTATGAGAATATCCACATATTGGCGTCTTAAAGCGATAACCAGAGATTTAAAATATCTATACGCTTTATCGTTTGATTTTCTCACAAAAAATGAAACGCGCAAGCAGCCCCGGATTGAATACTCCGGGAAGGGCAGCCTGAAGCCGGATTATGATAAACCTGTGTGTTTCTTTTGCAGCTATGATGAGGAAAGTACGGTCAGGAGAAACGTGTTTCATTACCTGAATGAGCTTGTTCAGGCGGGATTCAATGTCGTATTCATCAGCTCAAGCGATACAATTTCGGATGCGGACCTGAAGAAATTGTCGGAATGCTGTGTAAGAATAATAATCCGGGAGAATAAGGGGCACGATTTTTATGGATGGAAAACAGGACTCCAGGAATATCCTCAATATCATGCGCACAGCGCACTTCTCTTAGCCAATGATAGTGTTCTGGGACCGCTTTTCAGCATTAGAGATATCATCGCGAGATTGGAAAATAAAGATGCCGATATCGTTGGAATGACGGATTGCCTTTGCTTCCATCCGCATCTGCAGTCCTATTTTCTTTATTGTAAAAAATCTGTGATTGTCTCTGAGGAATTCACCGGCTTTTTCGACCGGGTTGAGGTCTTGGGATTCAAGATGGCGATAATACGGAGATATGAAGTCGGCTTTTCCCGATTGCTCAGTCACCGATTTAAACTCTCGGCACTTTATAACCTGGAAACCGTCCTAGATAAAATCCAGTATCCTGAAAGGCCAAAGAAATGGGTAGATATAACTTTTCATTTATGGAAGCCCCTCATCACCGAGTTCAAGTTTCCGTTTCTCAAAAAAAGTATCTTGACAAGGAAGGGTGTGCGCGTCGAAGAAATTGCGGCAACGCTTGCGAAGAGCGGCTCACCTAACAGTGCCGATATTTTAGCTGGCTGGATTGCGCCGCCTTAGCAAGGCGCGATTCCGGCCTTCCGCTCCGCTCTGGCTTAACAAACCAGGCAGCGGTATGCAGGACCTTCGGTGGGGATAACTCGCCGCACACATGCATGAGAATAAGCGGGCGCGTATTGAATTCCGCTTCAGCTGTCCACTATTGCCCGAAAACATTTGGATTAAAACGAATAAACCAGATATTCTCCGGCATTCATTCACCTTTCACTAGCAAATCCACGGTTATCAACATGCGCTCATTCGTCATGAATATTT
>JBKJYB010000034.1:0-2962 GCA_046716045.1 Nitrosospira sp. | reverse complement strand
GATCGTCATCCAAAGAATCAAGCAGCAGGAAATCCTCCTTTCCGGCACGAATTTCAACGGCGGCGGCAAGCGATGAACCGATTTTTACCTGGCCACGCGATTCCTCCAATTGTCTTTGCACCAGCGAGCGCAATTCGCGAAGCCGGGTCCAGCGTGCTATCAATGCCGTTTCGTCCGGCTGCGATGGAAATTCGTGCCAGGTGTGCAGCAGGACACTGTCGGCGGTATTGCCTGTCAAATGCTCCCATACCTCTTCAGCGGTAAAGCTGAGGATGGGCGCAAACAAGCGCACCAGACTATGAGCAATGTGATGCAGGGCACTTTGCGCCGAGCGGCGCGGGATACCTTTGGCGGCAGCAGTATATAGCCGGTCCTTGAGAATATCCAGATAGAAGCCCCCCAAATCTTCAGAACAGAAATTATGCAGCCGGTGCATCGCCAGGTGAAATTCGTAACGTTGATAACACTGCGTCAGTTCATCCTGAAGCGCCTTGGTGAAAGCCAGCATGTAGCGGTCAATTTCCAGCCATTCCTCTACCGCCACGGCATCGATGGCTGGATCGAAATCAGCCAGATTGGCAAGAAGAAAACGCAGCGTATTGCGTATGCGCCGATAACTCTCCACCACTCGCTTCAGGATTTCATCCGAAATGGAAAGCTCGCCGGAATAATCGGTCGATGCCACCCATAGCCGCAGAATATCCGCCCCCGAGGTATCCATCACCTTTTGCGGTGCAATGACATTCCCTTTGGATTTGCTCATCTTGTGACCATGACCGTCCACCACGAAACCGTGGGTGAGCAATGCGTCATAAGGTGCGCGCCCATCAATCACGCAACCCGTCAGAAGTGAGGACTGGAACCATCCGCGATGCTGGTCGGAGCCCTCCAGATAAAGGTCGGCCGGGTATTTAAGCTGGGCATCGGGCTTCAGAACCGTATCATGCGTGGTCCCGGAATCAAACCACACATCCAGCGTGTCCGGGAGTTTCTTGTAGTCTTGCGCTTCTTCCCCCAGTAACTCCGCTGCATCCAGGCTGAACCATGCCTCTATCCCATGTTCTTCAACGCGCTGCGCGACTTGTTCCAGCAATTCTTCGGTGCGCGGATGCAAAGCTCCTGTCTCCCTGTGCACGAAAAATGCCATCGGTACGCCCCAGTCCCGTTGGCGCGATACGCACCAGTCGGGCCGGTTCTTGATCATCGCTTCCAGGCGGGCCTTACCCCATACGGGGTATAACTGCGTGGCCTCCACGGCATCCAAAGCGAGTTCTCGCAGTGTTTTTTCCTGAGGAGAACTACCCGCCCAATTGTCCTGGCCCATACCAATAAACCACTGTGGCGTGGACCGGAAAATGATTGGGGTTTTGTGCCGCCAACAGTGCGGGTAGCTATGCTGGATCTTTTCCATATGCAGCAGGTGCTCGCTAGCCCTGAGTGTGTCGATCACCACATCGTTGGCTTTCCACACAAATAATCCGCCAACGACCGGTGTGGCGGCGATGAATTTGCCATCGTCATCCACCGGGCTATCATTGGGAAGGCCGTACTTCTGGCCGATAAAATAATCGTCCAGTCCATGTGCTGGCGCCGTATGCACCAGGCCTGTCCCAGCTTCCAGGGTGACGTGCCCGCCACAAATAATAGGTACCTCCTGGCCGTTGAAGGGATGATTCAACGGAGTGCCTTCCAGCGCCGCGCCTTTGCACGTCGCGAGCGTTTCTCCGTGCAGCCCATAGCGTTCAAGGCAGGCTTGCGCCAGATCAGAGGCCAGTATGAGCAATCCGCGAGGCGTTTCCACCAGCGCATAGTCAAAACCGGGATGTACTGACACCGCCTGATTGGCTGGTAGCGTCCATGGTGTGGTAGTCCATATCACCGCGTATACCTTGGTGTTCTCCGGCAGGGATATGCCAAAAGCCACAGCTAGCCGGTGCGGGGGAGGATCTCCGGCATTTTGAGCGTGGGAACTAATAACCTCGAAGCCGACATCAATCGCTGGCGATGTCTTGTCTTCATATTCGACCTCCGCCTCCGCCAGCGCGGAGCCGCAATCGATGCACCAGTTGACGGGCTTCTGGCCCTGGTAGAGAAACCCGCTTCTTTGAATCTTCCCCAGCGCACGGATAATGCCTGCCTCGGTGCGATAATTCATGGTGAGATAAGGATTATCCCAATCGCCCAGCACACCAAGCCGGATAAAATCCGCTTTCTGCCGTGTTACCTGCTCCTGCGCAAAAGCGCGGCACAGTGCGCGTACTTTATCCGCCGGCAGATTTTTGCCGTGTTTTTTCTCAATCTGGTGCTCGATCGGCAGCCCGTGACAATCCCAGCCCGGTACATAAGGGGCATCGAAGCCAGCCAACGTTTTGGCTTTGACGATAATATCCTTGAGGATTTTGTTGACCGCATGGCCGATGTGTATATCGCCATTGGCATAAGGTGGTCCGTCATGCAGCACGAATTTGGGGCGGCCCTGGCAGGCTTCGCGGATTCTCTGATAAAGCTTCTTCTCCTGCCAGGCTTTGAGCATGGCGGGTTCGCGCTTGGCGAGATCGCCGCGCATGGGAAAAGGCGTATCGGGCAGGTTGAGCGTCTTTTTATAATCGGTCATGGAATATAGCCAACATCAATTCGATCTATGTAAAAGGTTTTTCAATTCCAGCAGAAAACGTGGAAGGGTGCGAAGTAAAGTAGTGCCTTGTCTGTTCCACGTCTTGCGCTATCCGCCGGGTAAGCGTTTCCAGATCAGGAAATTTTTCCTCATTCCGCAGCTTGTGCAGAAAATGCACGCGCAAATGACGGCCGTAAATTTCCTGATCGAAATCGAACAAGTGTACCTCCAGTACCGGCCTGCCATTTTCATGCACAGTGGGGCGTACGCCCAGACTGGCTACACCCCTAACCGCTCCCGGCAACGATGAAGCCGCAGCGCCATGAACTCCTACCTCGACTTCTACCG
>JBKJYB010000033.1:0-3324 GCA_046716045.1 Nitrosospira sp. | reverse complement strand
GCCAGTTCCGATATGGCTGCTTCGATTTCTACTGCATTCATGATGCATCTTGCCTATGTGACGTCTTGCATACAGTTCCCGCAGGGGGGCGAATTGGTGCGGAGTTGCGGGACACGATCTCGTAAAGGGTTGCCCGCCATCGTCGAGGCGATGGAGTCCTGCGCATAGCAGCCCGCTGTGGCGGCCTGGGTGCCCTGTATGCTGATGCTTCGGTTCGTCATGTCGGTCAAATGGTGTCGGGAACCAAATCCATGCGAAAACCTTGCAGCATTAGTTTTCCGACATGAGAAATTGGCATATTCCCCATTTCCGCACGAATCCTTACATTCACCCATAATCGGCCCAAGAAAGGGTAGCACAAGCAGTCAAGCTGATGCCACGTATTCGTAACTGGAAAGACTTAAAATGGTTTCGCCCGGCGGCCAGCGAGGTTTATCAGCACATCGACGGCCTGTTTACCAAGGATATGATCGATTGGACTCTGATCGCGTGTTATTTACCGGACATGCTGCAAGTGGCGCAATCGATTCGGGCCGGACGAATTTCACCATCGACCCTCTTACGTAAGCCAGGAACCGCCAGCCGGAAAAACAAGCTATATTTTGCATTTCGTGAGTTAGGCCGTGTCGTTCGTACCGTATTCTTGCTGGAATATATTAGTAACGATGAACTTGGGTGGATCATTCAGGCGGCGCAGAACAAATGCGGAGGTTTCAACAAATTTGCTCAGTGGGCTTATTTCGGCTCAGATATCATTGAGGACAATGTTCGCGACAATCAATTGAAGATCATCAAATACAATCATTTGATTGCTAACTTACTTATCTTCCATAATTGCCACACGATAACGCAAGCGTTGAAGGAGTTAGAGGCTGAAGGCATGCAGTTCACACCGGAATTACTCTGCGCATTCAGCCCCTACCGGACGCACCACACCAATTGCTTTGCCATGTATGAGTTACGGGAACGGAAATTGGAACCCATTGACTACGGCGTGACATTCAAGATGGAGTGAAAACTTTGATGTTACTCATTTACGAAGGAATCCTTATGGTCACCCACATAGGCATATCCCAATGCGGCGATATCGCGCGTAGCCGCTTCATCCTCCGTCAGATACGCCTGATGTGGCTGCGGGATTCATGCGTGAGCATTCATGCCATCTTCATTCTTGGTCGTGGGTGGTTGCCAGCTCTTAAAGCGTGCTCTCGAATTGAGTGCCAACGTCGCGGGCACTGTGTAATACGCGTATCAGGACAATTCCCTCAGGAATTGCTTCATAAAACAATATATAGCGCCCGATGGGGAAGCTCCGCAGGCCGATGGCCAAGTCGTCGCGTGCGCGTCCGATCAATGGTTGCGCCGCGAGTGTTTTGAGTTTTGCCTCAATGCTGTCAATGAAAGAATCGGCGTGGTTAACGCTGTCTTCCGCAATATATTCCCAAATCTCAACCAGATCTTCACGGGCACGAGGGCGCTTGCTGATAACCAACGCTCACATTCCTATTGGGGGGATTTCGCAGCACGTTTTATCCGCCCTGCCCGCTTGATCTCCTCGGCATCCCAAGCTGTGGCTGGGCCACTGTTAAACCCTTCCTGAATATCCTGGCGAAGCTGCGCCAGCTTCGCTGCACGCATCTGGTCTTTTTCATCCATAAGACGCAGGGCTTCACGCACCACTTCACTCGCTGACGTATAGAGCCCGGACGTTACTTTCTGTCGCACCATTTCTTCGAGCTGTGGTGTGAGATTGATGTTCATACCCATGGCGAACCTCTCATGTTATGGCGTTCACCCTTATCATATCAAGAAATGTCAAATATGGACATATATCCCCTGCTGTGCCTAATAATCCACCATCAAGCCACTTCTGACGCACAGCTCGTCCAAGGTCCCGTTCCAAAGTCAAGATATTCGCCTTGGACATATCCTGTCACGGTCTCCTTTGAGAATTCCATAATCTGGCGCCACGTTATGTCTTGTAATGTTTTCCGGTTACATTCACTCAGGCGCAATTCAAAAATCCCTTAACTTGATTTCCTGTAGATCTTTCCTATACTGATATCCGTGAGGCCGATTCATGTCGATGTCATTTAATTTCAGAAGGAGATAATCATGGCAAAGGAAAAAAAATCAGGAAAAGTCACTACGCTGGCCTTGGGTGAAGAAAACATACTGACAACCAAGGCAGCGGGTGAGGAAGTGCCGATCACCACACTCGCGATAGGCGAGGAGGGCAAGGGCTTAAAGGAAAAGGACCAGTTTACAACCCTGGCGCTGGGTGAAGAAAGTCCGGCGGCCAAACCCAAGGGATCCAAAGGCAAGCCATTGCCGGCAACGAAGTCCAAAGGTGAAGGGGGACCAACGCCCACAACACTCGCACTAGGTGAAGAGGGGCCTACCACTCTTCTTAAAGGCGAAGAAAACCCGACCACCAAGGCTAAAGGCGAGGAAGGTCCTCAAACGACCCTCGCGGTAGGTGAGGAAGGTCCATCCACGCTCCTGAAAGGGGAGGAAAACCCAACCACCGGGGAAAAGGGAAAAAAGATACCTGCTCCCACCACCAAGCTCAAAGGCGAGGAAGGTCTCACCACGCTGGTCGTTGGAGAGGAAGGCAAGGGTTACAAGGGTGGCCCAGGCGAAGGCAATCCGTTCGGCGAGTTCTGATGCTGCTTATTTCAGGCGGCGAATACGATCCGAATATTGCGCATCTGCTTGAGATTACGCGCAAGCGCAAGATACCCACCTCAAAAATCTTATTTGGGCCCAATACGCATCCATCGATACATTGGGATATTCAGGCTAACCAATTGTTGCTTGATGGCGTGCAACTGGAGCCGGGTGCGGTATTTCTACGCTATGACGTGTTCAATCACATGGCGGACGCCCGCGAGCAAACCGCCTTTCGCGCACATGCCTGGTACGCCGCGATTGCGGGCTGGATTGCCTCGCGGCCCGATATCCGCACCTTCAACCAGGATGGGGAACCCAATGTCCTGAAGCCCGCCATTCTGCGCATGGCATTGGAGTCAGGGATGAACGTTCCACGTTCGCTGGTATCGAATGATATTGAGAGAATCAATAAAGACACAGGCGGCGACTTCAGGAAATGGATTGCCAAGCCGGTTTGTGGGGGTGAATATACACAGGTATTGGGCGATTTGATGGGGAAAGTGGCCCAGCACGGCGGCGCGGCGGCAGCGCCCGCCATTATCCAGGAGCGGCTGATCTCACCTGATGTGCGAATATTTCGCGTGGGTAACGAATTTCTGGCATTCGCGATTAAATCAAAAAAAATCGATTACCGGGTGGATAGCGCCTGTA
>JBKJYB010000032.1:0-12485 GCA_046716045.1 Nitrosospira sp. | reverse complement strand
GATTCCGCCAATTCTCACTACGCGGACTGGAAAACGTCAAAGGCGAGTTGAATCTGGTGGCGATGGCGTGGAATCTAAAGCGAATGTTTGTGCTGGCGGGGTAGTTTAGCGCAGCAACGGCATGATTGACGACGGCAACAACCATTTATGAGCGTCTAAGAAACAATTTGATGGAAACCTGAAAATCTGTTTATGAAAACACGATCAAATTTGCCCGGCAGTGCTGAGTTGCGGGCGGAATTGATGATAAGTCCGACAGGCTGCTAGCCTGGCAGTGGCGCCAATGTTTGCGCTTATGATAGGGGGCTGCGTCGGTAAACCCGTCATTCAAACACAGGTAATCGATAAGCCGGTCGCCATTTTTTGCCGAGTGGAAACACCTGCGGAGTGTAAATCAGCCTACGCGGTTGACCGCGTATCCGCAAAGGACGATGCCTTGACTATCAATCGTGCACTGCGCGCCGAGATAGAGGAACGCTGGGCATGCGAGATTAAATTGCTGGCGGCGGTAAAGGGATGCAACAGCCTGCCGCAAAAAGAATTGAATCATGAGTGAGCGTGAATTGCTCCCAAAGACGGCAACGGCGCCGGTCAACATGGTGCCACCCGGCAAAAAAAGGGGCGCTCCGACAATAAAAACCCGTGAACTGGTGGATGCAATCTGTACCGGCATTTCGCTGGGAAAATCGGCGCGGGCGATGTGTGTCGAGACCGGCATCAGCCAAAGGGTTTTATGGAACTGGCTGGCGAGCGATACTGAGCTCATGCAGCAATATTTGTGTGCGAAGGAATTTTGCGTTGACGCTTATGCGGAAGAAATTATAGAAATCTCCGATGACGGGTCCAAAGATACCTATACCGACGAGAAGGGAAAAGAAATAACGAATCGCGAGGTTATCGCGCGCTCGCAATTGCGTATCGACGCGCGCAAATGGTATGCGGCAAGGCTTGCGCCAAAGAAATACGGAGACAAGTTGCTGAATGCGCGAGAAGACGGTGATACGGGCAAGCCGATCGTGCATAGAGTCGAAGTGGCATTTGTCGCTACGCTCGCCGCTGGCAAATAAGCCAGGCATTCAATCTCATGACAATATCATGGCTTCGGCATATTTGATAGCGGCATGACCGCGCATAGGGCGGAATTTCCTGAAAAACTCCGGTTTCTGTTCGAAGCGGCAAGGTACAAGATCTTATATGGCGGCCGTGGCGGCGCGAAATCATGGAGCGTTGCCAGGGCATTGTTGATACAAGCCGCGGCCACGCCACTGCGCATATTATGCGCGCGCGAGTTTCAGAATTCGATCGCCGAGTCGGTGCATCATTTGTTGCAGTCCCAGATTACTGAAATCGGCCTGGAATCATTTTACGAGGTGCAGAACAACGTCATTCTGGGTAGAAACGGCTCGGAATTTTTATTCGCCGGGCTGCGCAACAACATCACCAAAATAAAGTCGTTCGAGGGCATTGACCGGGTTTGGGTGGAGGAAGCCCAGGCGGTAAGCAAGCCAAGCTGGGATACGCTTATTCCCACCATCCGCAAAGCCGGTTCGGAAATCTGGGTGACGTACAACCCGGAGCTGGAAACCGATGAGACCCATCAACGGTTCGTCATCAGTCCGCCAGCGGGAGCGGTCGTTGTAAGGATTAACTGGAATGACAATCCATGGTTTCCGCATACGTTGCTGCGTGAGATGGACGACTTGAAAGCCAGAGATCCCGACGCGTACCAGAATATCTGGGAAGGGCATTGCCGTGTGACGCTGGACGGTGCGATTTACGCCAGGGAGTTGAGGCTAGCCCAGGAAGAGGGCCGCATAAGAAGCGTGCCTTATGACGCCGCGAAGCCGGTACATACGTTCTTCGATCTGGGCTGGGCGGATAACACCAGCATATGGTTTGCGCAGACTGTCGGCGGCGAACTCAGATTAATCGATTATTACAGCAACAATCAGATGCCAATACAACACTACATCAATGTGCTACAGGATAAGGGATATTTGTATGGCATGGATTGGCTGCCGCACGATGCGAGGGCCAAGACGCTGGCCACGGGCCGAAGTGTGGAGGAAATCATGCTCGCGGCCGGGCGCAAGGTGAGGATAGTGCCGAATCTGTCCATTTCTGACGGCATCAATGCCGCCAGAACGGTATTTAACCGTTGTTATTTCGATGAGACGAAGTGTGCGGAAGGATTGCAGAGCTTGCGGCATTACCGGTTCGATGTCGATCCGGCCACGAAACAGCTTAGCGGCAGGCCGCTGC
This sequence comes from Nitrosospira sp., assembly GCA_046716045.1. Lineage (GTDB taxonomy): Bacteria > Pseudomonadota > Gammaproteobacteria > Burkholderiales > Nitrosomonadaceae > Nitrosospira. Next base: position 10,223 of record JBKJYB010000032.1, on the reverse strand, counting down.
ATGATCACCATAGCCATGCAGCGTATGCATTCCGCTATTTTGCCGTGTCCACAGAAGACGATAAACCCGCTGGCAGCGCACGCGGTATCAGCATGAAAGGCTGGCGCGCATGATCCTGAATTCAGCCAAGGGCCCGGCGAACATAGCGGCGGATATGGCGGTGGACATATCGGTCGAGGCATACAGCGGGATTTGCCGGGATATCCGCAATCAGCCGAAGTGGCGTCTGGATTCGGATACGGATTGCGATTATTACGATGGTGCTCAGACCAGCGTCGAGGTACTCCAGCGCCTGAAAGATGCCGGTATTCCGCCGCAGGATTCGAATCTGATCAAGCCGACCATCAATGCCGTGCTGGGGATCGAGGCGCGCAGCCGTACGGATTACAAGATCACGTCCGACGATGAGCAGCAGGCCGAGCTGGCGGAAGGACTCTCCGCAAAAATCAAGGAGGTAGAAGCTGAATCCAGGGCGGACAGGGCGATGTCCGACGCTTATTCCAGCATGATCCGGGCAGGAGTCGGATGGGTTGAGGTCTCACGCGAGTTCGATCCGCTCAGGTATCCGTACCGGGTGCGAGAGATTCATCGCAACGAAATCTGGTGGGACTGGACATCGAAGGAGCCGGATCTTTCGGACGCGCGCTATTTGCGGCGCGACAAGTGGGTTGACCGCGCGCAGGCCGTGAGAATATTTCCGGAGCAGCAAGCCCTTATTGGCAATAGCTGGAGCGGCTGGAACAATCTGGATGTATATGAAGGCGCCGATACGCGCATGGCGCGCGCTTATGAGGTCGAGCAGGCATGGGGCCAGACGTGGGGACACGGTCAGGAGGACTATCTCAACCGCAATTCAGGCATGGTGCGCTTATCCGAGCTGTGGTACCGGTATTTCGAGAGCGCATATGTGCTGGCATTGCCGGATGGCAAGGTGATTGAGTACCGCGAAGACAATCCGTACCATGAGGCCGCACTGAGCAGGGGGCTGGTACACGTTCAGAAATCCCTGCTGCCGAGAATGCGCGTGGCAATCTGGCTGGGGCCGCATAAATTAATGGATGTGCCCAGCCCGCTGCCGCATCGGGATTTTCCCTATGTCCCGTTCTGGTGTTTCCGAAAAGACCGCAGCCGCGCCCCGTATGGATTGATCCGCGATATGCGCGGACCACAGGATCAGATCCTCGATCTGGATATTCTGCTGTACGAAGTATTGAATTCGGTCAAGGTAGAGGTGGATAACGACGCGCTCGATCTGAGCCAGAATACCTATCAGGAGGTTGCACACAATATCAGCAGCCTGCGGTCGATGACTGTTCTGAATGCCCAGCGCAGAAATGCCGGCGGATTCAAGGTGACGCGCGAGCATGCGCTCGCCGCGCAGGTGTTTCAACTGGTGGAGGAGCGCAAGCACAGGATTGAAGCGGTGAGCGGCGTGTACCGGGCAATGCTCGGTGCATCCACCCAGGCCACCAGTGGCGTTGCCATCAACAATCTGGTGGAGCAGGGCTCCACCGTGTTGGCGGAGCCCAATGATAATTTTCGCTATGCCCGGCGCCTGGTAGGGCAGCAGCTCCTGGCATTCATCAAATACGACTTGCTGGGCAAGCAAATGACCATGGCCGTGAGGCAGGGTAACAAACAGAAGACGGTTTATTTTAACCGCGAAGTAATGACTCATTCCGGCCCCATGATCGAGAACGATATCGAGACCGCCCAGGTCAGGGTCGTGCTGGAAGATATACCCGCCACACCGAGCTTCAGGGCGCAGCAACTGCAGGCATTCACGCAAATCGTACAAGCAGCCCCGCCCGCATACCAGGCCGTACTGTATCCGGCCATGCTCGAATTGTCCGATGTGCCGAACCGGCATGAGCTGGCGGAGCAGTTGCGGAAAGTGGGAGGTGTAGGCGGCGAGGATCAGCAGACACAGACCATGCAGCAGCTCCAGGCGCAGTTACTGCAAGCCGGGCAAATGGTTACGGACTTAAAGGCGCAGTTTGACAATGTGCACCAGGCATTGACTGACAAATCCCGCGAGTTGGACTTGAAAGTGCGCGATCTCGAGATCAAGGCGGAAAAGAATGACGTTGATGTGATAATGAATGATAAATAATTATATATTAAACATATAGATAATGAATTATATTAAAGGATAATCTATGATACGTTTGCGCTACGATACAACCATCGGCGGGGTGCGCCATGGCGCTGGCTCGATTATCAGTCTGGGCTCTGCTCTCGAGTCGGCGCTAATCACAGAAGGTGACGCGGAAAGCATTGATCTGAACATGACGCACCCGTACTACCATTTCCATGGTTTTGCCGGAAATCAGGTAGCCGGAGACTCAAATTTTTTCGATTTGGCGGCAGGCAATCACGGGTTGCGCGGAGCGCATTTATCAGACGCGAATGTGTTTGCGAATGCCGGTTATATAACAACGGTAGATCCAGGTGCCGGTGCGGCGGATTCGACGATACATATTCCGAGTATCAATTTTGACTATGCCGGTGGCGAGAAATTGATTGTCTGGTGGTTGGGCGCGGGAACGCCGGAGGGGGCGTCAGTCCCTGTAATGGGCGACGGCTACAGCACGGCAGCGGGTCAACATGGCTGGCGTGTGCGCATGCTCCCTGATGGCAGGTTTGACTTGTCATTATGGGGGGCAGCACAGGGAAGCAGCGGCTCATCCAATACAGCGGTATTTGACGGGACGCTTCATAGCTTGGCATTCTGTTTCGACGGCGTGGCGAGACTCCATGGCATGTGGGCAGACGGCGTTTATCACGCGGCGTTCGGTTCATCGTACAGCGGTTTCGGGTCGGGCACCGCATTCGATACCACCAGTTCGAATACGGTGAATATTGGATCGTCTCGTCCCGCATCCGCGGCGACCACAGATGGAGCGGCGATTAAAACCCGGGCGCTCGTGATTATCCGGCTTCCGGCAACTCATGTAATGCCGTCGGTGGCAACCTTGACGGAAGTGTTCAAGCAACTCCGGGCAAACCCTGGCAGGTTATTGCAAGCGGCGGCGTTCTGATGACCAGGATTTACGATATGCCATTGTCGGTGGATTTTGGTACGGCAATATTGAGAGCAAATGGAGTGGTTGCTACCGGTGATCCTTACCCGGCTGAAGGCATATCGAACAGGCTGGAAATAGTGGGCGGCGCGCTTCAAGCCACTGTATATCAGGATGACACGCTAACTTATAACGGAAGACGGGCGGAAGTCGACATCGGAGTGTTCCCGGCAAACTCCGGTGTATGTTGGTCGACGGTCGATTTTATGCTGCCGGGCGACTGGTCGTACAACAAGCTCATCATGATGGGTTCGTGGTATCCGACACCGGATGGTGGAGACGGAACTAAACATGTCACTATCGGGCTAAGGCTGCTTGGGCCGACTCTATTGGTAATCGTGCCGGATTCCTTGCCTGGGGAGACAACAACGGGCAAGACCGTGGCGCGGATGGATCTGGAACGAGGCCGCTGGTATTCGCTTTGTATTCACGCCGGGCTGGCAACGGACTCATCCGGGTTTCGGGAGGTTTACGTTGACGGCGTGCCAATTTTGCGGGAGTTCAATATACCCACTACATATATTGACGCGGTGGGTCCGTATTTCAAGATCGGGCCATATGACGGTGGCCACAATAACGATTTTGGCATGTTAAGACTTTATTACCGCAACGCGCGAATGTGGACCGGTATAGAAAATTTCCAGGCGGTGATGGATAGAGTCCCGCGAATGCCGCGAAGATTGCTCGGTAATTGATCCAAGCCGCCTTCGGGCGGCTTTTTAATTTTCAACATGTAAAGATTTTCTATAAGTTCGCGCTCACGGCGATACCGCAGTTTTTACTAACCCTGCTTTGGCAGGCCCGCTCACTGGGTTAAGCAGTAGGAGAAAATGGCAATGGAAGTGGATCAGCTTACGGATGAACAAATTGCGAATCTGACGCCGGAACAAATCGAGATGCTGGAGAACAACCCGGGAAAGCTCGGTGAAATTCTTGGCGAAAAAGTACAGGAAGCGGCAACGGGCGAACCCGAACAGGAAGTGCGGCAAGTCGCGCTCAGTGTCACGAGTCGCGGCGCGGGTGAAGCGGAGCCGGTCGTTCTTAACAAGAGCGGCAAAGGGATTATTCCTTACGAGAAGCACAAGGAACTGCGGGTGGAGAACTCGGCATTGCGCGAACAGCTTCAGGCCGCCCAGGCGGAAAACGCCAAAGCGACGGAAAAACTGGAGGCGCTGCTGAATCAGAAGGATGAGGCGAAAGGTGCTGATATTGCCGTGGCCGATGAGGCCTTGGCAAAGTACCTGGAAACCCTCAGGGCGGATATGCCCGAACTCCATCAGGTGATTAGTGCTGTACTCGAAGGAAACCGGAAGCAAGGCGAAAAACTGGAGAAGACGCTGGAGGAACTGAAGCGCGAAAAAGAGGAATCCGAACGCGCGAAGCAACTCAGCGTAGCCGAGCAGGTCGCTGAAGCCAAGGACAATAACCCGGACTTGATGCATTGGGAGAGCAATGATTCGAAAGCCTGGGAGGAAGCGCTCAAGCAGGACGAGATTCTGAGAACCAGCAGCAAATGGGTGGATAAGCCCTATGCCGAACGGTTCGAAGAGGTCGTGCGGCGTGTGCGCGCCATTATGACGGATGCCTCTGTGCCACAAAAACAAGCCGACTCGGCAAAGACGAAAGCTGATGCGAAAGCGAAGCTGGATTCCGCCCCGGCGAGGAAACCCACAACCCTATCGGATATTCAAGGCGGCGCAAATCCAGCCTCTGAACGCGAGCAGCTTGAGAACCTGAGTCCGTTTGAACTGACTCGGAGACTTATGAAGATATCATCACATCAGGCGGCAGCCTTGAGATCCGAACTTGATTAAAGGATTAAACTGAAATGGCTGAAACCAACGTAGCAAGCGGCAGTTCTCTCGCCGTCAAACATTACAGCGCGGCACTTTTTGCCAGTACATTGAAAGGTGCATCCGCCATGGAGAATCTGGTAGGGCCGGTCGAGCCATCCGCCGCAATGGAAAAGATCGCCGGGCAGACTCAACCCGGCATGCCTTTCGTGCGCATCGATAACCTAATGAAAGAGGCCGGTGATATTGTCTCGCTCGATCTGGTTGATACCATTGGCGGGGAGCCGTTGATGGGTGATGTCAATCGCGAAGGCAAAGGCAGCACGTTGTCGTTTTCCTCAATGGAAATCAAGATTGACCTGTCAAGCAAGGTGATTGATGCCGGTGGCAGCATGTCTCAGCAACGCACCAAGCATCAGTTGCGTGAGATTGCGCTGGCACAATTGTCTGGCTACTTTCCGCGTCTGAATACTCAGACGTCGCTAGTACACCTGGCAGGCGCGCGTGGATCGCAAACGGGTACCGACTGGGTGATACCACTGCAAACCGCATCGAACTTTTCCTCGGTCATGGTTAATCCGGTCAAGGCGCCGACGTATAACCGGCACTTTGTGGTAAACGGGGCGAATCTGGCTGCGGGCGGGCAGCAATTGGGTTCTATTGTCTCCACCGACCTGCTCAAACTGGCGCATCTAGATGCGCTTCGTAAGCGGCTTGACGATATGGACCAGCCCTTGCAATCAGTGAAGCTGGCCGGAGATCGTGCCGCACAGACCGCAAAGATGTGGATATTTCTTGCCACGCCAAACCAGTATTCGGTGCTGCTGACCGAAGGCTCGTTGCGCGCATTTCAGCAAAACGCCGTGAATCGCGCGGCTTATCTAGACACGCGCCATCCGCTGTTTGCGGGTGAAGCCGGTATGTGGAACGGTATTCTGGTGATAAAGAATGAGCGCGCCGTCCGTTTCTTGCCTTCCGAGCCCACCAAGATCGTTACCGCCGCCAATGCCGCCACCGCAACTGAAACCGATCAGGCCGTTAACGCCGCATTGACCGCCGGTTATGCTGTTGAACGCGGTCTGTTGCTCGGTGCGCAAGCGCTTGGCATAGCCTACGGCAAAACAAAAATCAGCGGCATGCAATTCGGCTGGAAAGAGCACTGGTACAACTTCGAAAGCAACCTGGAAGTGATGGGTGAGAAGGTGTGCGGACACATGAAAACACGTTTCTCCACCGATGATGGCACAGGCACGAAAGTCCCGACCGACTTTGGTGTGATCGCGGTCGATTCCGCGGTGCCGCTGTAATCCATAAACCCGAATCCGGCGGTTGATCGCTCATCTTTTTGGGGAGTTTGCTATAACCGCCTGATTTAGGATAACAAATAATATCGGGGCTTCGGTCCCGCTTTCAACCCAGATAATCCGTTAGGACACGAAATGATGGTGAGGCAGGTTGCGAGACAGTTTTGCCGGTTGGGAGAAGTCCATAGCCTGGTCTATGGACGCCGAGCAAGCGGCGAAAATGGCCGCAAACTGACCGCCAGCACTCGGGTAGGCTCGGAGAGCCGCCTAATGGATTATCTGGGCTCAACTCAATTCAGGAGTTTTATCAATGGCTACTTTCAGTGCAACAGATTTGAATACTAAAGCCCGTCACATGGGCGGCTATGGTAATGCCGCTCTTGTATGGGGATCAGTTATCCCTACCGCTGGGGCTTCTGGTGATATTTATCGCCCTGTTCTCATTCCGGCCGGCATGGAAGTTACTGATGTGGACATCGTTAGCGATGACCTGGATTCCAATGGAGCGCCTGCCATCGCGTGCAAGGTGGGGTATTCGCCGGTTAATCCGGCGGACGGCCCGGCGGCGAATGACGCATATTTTGCCACGACCGGGAAAACCTTTCTCAACGCGGCCGGGCGTACTTCGCTGGCGTTTCAGCCCATCAAGTTCGAGAAACCGGTATTTCTGATCATTACGCTCACGGCGGCGGCGGCAACATTCGCCTCCGGTGCTGTGACGGCAATCGTCAAAGGCGATGGAATCGGCGTCAAGTAAAGAGTAATACTTCCGCTATTTGGGCGGTCCTTCGGGGCTGCCCTTTTTTTGGAGTTTGATATGCCTCAAGTGAAATACATCGGCACTTGTATCAAGACGGATAGTATCAACGGAGTGGGACTACGCTGGGAGCTGGGACAAGTACGGAACGTAACTGCCGAAGTCACCGAGAGACTTCTGGCGTTTTCCGATACCTGGACGCTAGAAGCGGAACAGCCACTAAAAGATCCCAAAGCGGAAGAACCAATCGGGCTGACGCAAGAAGAGAAACCGGTCGAAGAGCCGCTGCCAGTGGTTGATTTCCATGCCATGGACAAGAAAGCCATGGTTGAGTACGCCGAGCGCAACTACAACGAACGCTTGGATAAGCGTCAGAATGAAGATGTTCTCCGGCACAAACTCATTGACCTGTTTGCCATGCATCATCTGGCCGAATGAGGGGGTGAGTAATGGCCTTTACCTATCAGTCTACCGTCGATCTCGCGCGAATTCCAGTCAATGATGCGGGTAAGGATCGGTATGCGGACACCACGTTATTGGCGTTTGCCAACCAGGGAATGCTGCAAATCTTCAAGCGGCGCCCCGATCTGTTCACAGGCCAATTTGGCAATCTGCCCAACGGCGAGAACTTGCTCACCGATACCTTCCCGCTCCCTGTCGAGTACGTGCAAACGGTAGCGGATTACGTCACCGCAAGAGTCGAAATGACTGACGATGAGCATGCCAATTCGGGGCGTGCCGCTGTGTTCATGCAGCTTTTCGCTTCCGACGCGACTATATGAAGCCGTGGAGCGATTTCTACGACCTGGTTATGCCTGGTCTGCCCAGTTGCCCGTTCGGGATGGTTGATAATGCTTTGCGCCAATCAGCCATCTTGTTCTGTGAGCAATCGCTGGCCTGGCGGTTTATTCATCCCGATGTACCGGTGGTGGCCGGAACAGCGCAGTACGCCTTCGTTCCACCGCCAGGCGCCATGGTGCATTGCATTATTCATGCGGCACTGGACGGAGAAGAAATCGAATCCCATGCGGGAGAATCCAACATAACCATCCGCAACTGGCGCGCTCAGTCAGGCACGCCCCTATATGTTCTCGGTGGCGCAACAGCAGCCACGCTGGTACCGAGTCCCGATGCGGCGGGAACGCTGACCATGACTGTCGCGCTAAAACCATCCGCAAGCAGCATCGGAATCGACGACACGTTGTTCAATGAATTCCGGGAACCCATTATGCACGGCGCACTGGCGCAGCTGATGCTTTCGCCTAAAAAACCCTATACCGATGCGCAGCTTGCCGCCTACCACCAGCAGCAATTCGGAACCAAAACAGCGGCAGTGGGGATGCGTGTGGCCAGAAGCTACACGCGTGCCTCGTTGCGGACCACCATCATGGCCAGAAAATGAATAAGTAAAGCAAGGGGCAAAAATGGGACTCAAGTTTTCGAATTTCGGTAAGGCAAAAGTCGGCTCCGCTCCAGATGGAACGACTGGCTTGAACTTCACGGTGGAGGCTGGCAAGGGAATTCTATTTCCGGTACTCGGTACGGGTGATTATTTCTATGGAATTTTCAAGGATGCTTCCGGTAACCGGGAAATTGTGAAAATCGATGCCCGCGGCACGGATAGTCTCACCATTGCCCCGGGCGGACGCGGACTGGACGGCACAACGGCCAGAACCTGGGCGGCGGGCGATTATTTTGTGGCGGGCATCACCCACGCGGCACTGGAAGAATCGTTATCCAATTCCAATCTCATCGCGCTTGGCGCACTTGCGTCATCTACCGACACGCTGCCGTACTTCACCGGTGCGGGCGCCGCCGCCCTGACTAGCCTGAGCGCATTTGCCAGAATCTTGCTGGATGACGCGGATGCGGCGGCGGCGCGCGCGACGCTGGGAGCCGCCGCCGCTACCCTGATCCCACCCGGCACTGTCATGTCATTTTTTCAGGCTGCCGCACCGGTCGGCTGGACGCAGATAACCACGCATCACAATAAGGCGATGCGCATAGTCAGCGGGACTGGGGGTGGGTCGGGCGGATCGGTGGCTTTTACAACCGCTTTCGCCTTGCAGCCCGTTACCGGTTCGAACAGCGCGACGACACTGACCGAGGCGCAGATTCCCTCTCATCAACATTCGTATTACATAGGGTCTGGAACCGGCAGCGTTATGCCAGACTACAACCCAGCAGATGGAAATAACTTGAGTGCTACGGCGTATACAAATTTCACCGGTGGCGGCGGTTCCCACAATCATACATTTACGGGCACCGCCATTAATCTCGCGGTGCAATACATCGACATGATTCTGGCGAGTAAAGACTGATGGAGATCAGGATTGCCGCCTGCCCCCTTGGGGCAAAGTGCGAAGAGCTCAAGATGGAAGGGGGAAAGCCAGTGCTCTATCGCTGTCCCTGGTACGCGCAGGTTCGCGGGGTTGACATGAATACCGGGGAGGAAACCGGCAATTGGGGCTGCGCCATCGCCTGGATGCCCACTCTGATGATCAACACAGCCAATGAATCACGCAAGGGCGTAGCGGCTACCGAGTCATTCCGCAATGAAATGGTGAAACAGGGCGCACAGTCGCAACAGGTATTATTCGTAGCGGCACAACAGGCATTGTTGCAAGGGGAGGACAAGATATGCGAGTAACGATTATTCGGGGCGACGGCGTTATCGGGGTGGATGGATTATTCAGGCCAGTTGACTTATCCGCACTGTCCCCGGAGAGTCGTGCGGTGCAGTGGAATGGTGCGAGTGGACATGTCGAATACGACAGAACACATCTTTAGAGACCATTCGCGCTTGCAGTGCCTCATCGATCGCTGGGCGGCCGTAGCACTGCGGCAGCCTGCGCCGCCCACATCACCCACGGCGGCAGGGGTGAAACCCTCAGTGCTAAACCGTATCAATCGCGATTCAAGGGCAAAAAACCCAGGAGCATCCGAATAAACTCCTGATTTTGCGAGCTGGATTATCAAGGAGCGCTTAATTATGTTCAACCAAGGCCGCATTAGCGGTCTTTTTTTATTGGAGATTAATGATGACCCAGTTCCAGCGCAAGCGTATCAAGGAAGAGATCGAGAGACAAAATGCGGCGGCAGATGCTGGCGCCGACAGGCTACTCGATAGGTTGCGGGCTTCGAAGTGGACGGGCGCGATCCTGCTCGCCGCCGTGATTGTGATTGTGGTCCTGTGGAGTTTGTTCTGACATGGCGGACCAAGACTCCGACAGCGATCATAAGATAGAGAGGCGGCGCGGCCCATCCACCTCCACACTATCCTTCG
>JBKJYB010000031.1:0-4358 GCA_046716045.1 Nitrosospira sp. | reverse complement strand
GCCGCCGTCCTTCGCTGAAATATAAAGTGTGCTTGAGCCACTTGTCGTCGTCTCGCGCCGGAAAATCGTCACGGGCATGGGCTCCACGGCTCTCAGTGCGCGCCTCAGCCGATACCATGGTAGCCACTGCCACTTCCACGAGATTGTCGAGTTCCAGCGCTTCCACCCGGGCGGTGTTGAAGACTCTGCTCTTGTCTCCGATCCCGGTGTGCCTGGCACGTTCCGCCACTTCGGCAATTTTTGAGACACCCTGCTTGAGCATGTCCGCGAAACGGAATACACCACAATGCGCCTGCATGGTTTTACGTAGTGCATTGCCGACTTGCGCTACGCTTTCGCCATTCTTCTGACTATCCAGCCGGGCCAGTCGTGCCAACGACTTATCGGCGACATCCACTGGTAATTCCTTGTGATGAGGGTTCTTTTTCAGGTCCTCGATAATCTGATTGCCAGCTGCTCGCCCGAACACAACGATATCAAGCAGCGAATTGGTCCCCAGGCGATTGCCGCCATGCACGGAAACGCAAGCGCACTCGCCAACGGCATAAAAGCCTTGCACCACTTCCTCGGGCCCGGTTTTATACGGCGCCACCACCTGTCCGTAATAATTGGTGGGGATTCCACCCATCATGTAATGTGCGGTAGGCGCCACCGGAATCGGGTCATGGATCGGGTCGGCATGAGCAAACTTCATGGCAATTTCACGAATGCCCGGCAGCCGCGTCTTGATCACGTCCGCACCCAGATGATCGAGCTTCAGCAGCAGATGGTCGGCATCCCTGCCACAGCCGCGGCCTTCCTTGATTTCCGTAGTCAGGGCGCGTGACACTACATCGCGGCTGGCCAGATCCTTGGCATGGGGCGCGTAGCGCTCCATGAAGCGCTCGCCGTCCTTATTGAGTAGATAGCCACCTTCGCCGCGTACCGCCTCGCTGATGAGTACGCCGACTCCATACACGCCGGTGGGATGGAATTGCCAGAATTCCATATCCTCCAGAGGTATGCCTGCGCGTGCCGCCATGCCGAGACCATCGCCGGTATTGATGAATGCATTGGTGCTGGCATGGAATATGCGCGCACCGCCGCCGGTGGCGAACAAGGTGGCCCTTGCCTGCAGCGCCATGACTTCGCCGGTTTCCATGTCCAGTGCCGTTATGCCGCACACTTCTCCGTCTTCATCGCGGATCAGATCCAGCCCCATCCATTCGACAAAAAACTGAGTGTTGGCACGCACGTTGCGTTGATATAGCGTATGCAGCATGGCGTGACCGGTGCGATCCGCCGCCGCGCACGAACGTGTTGCCTGTGCGCCGCCGAAATTCTGCGATTGACCACCGAAGGGACGCTGGTAAATTTTGCCGTTCTCCAGACGATCGAACGGCATGCCATAATGCTCCAGTTCATACACCACCTCGCTGGCTTGACGGCACATGAACTCAATGGCGTCCTGGTCGCCGAGATAATCGGACCCTTTCACTGTGTCGTACATATGCCAGTGCCAGTTATCCTCGGTGACATTCCCGAGCGCCGCGGCAATGCCACCCTGCGCGGCCACTGTGTGGGAGCGGGTGGGAAATACCTTGGACAACACCGCCACCTTGAGCCCAGCTTCCGATAACTGTAATGCTGCACGCATGCCCGCACCACCGGCGCCGACGATTACCGCATCGAATTTTCTTTTGGCTATCGCCACGCGAACTCCAGAGCCCACAGGATTTCCGCAGACCAGACGGTATAAAATAACAGGGACAGTATGACCAGTATCTGCAACATCAGGCGAATACCGGTAGCGTGAACATAGTCCATCAGGATATTACGCATTCCGACCCACGCATGCCAGAACAGACTGATAAGAAACAGGAAGGATGCAATACGTATCCACCGGTCACTGAATAGTGATTTCCATGTGGCATAATCATGTGGCGGCGAAACCAGCAGGGCGATGGCCAGACACAGGACAAAGATGACCATCACCACAGCGGTCACGCGCTGCGCCAGCCAATCCTGCAGACCGTAATGTGCACCGGTGACTATACGCTTCACCATATCAATAGCGAGATCAGCAAGGTGAGAATGATCCCCGCGGCCAGCACCACCTTGCTGGTTAAGCGCGCCTGCTCCAGCGCGCCGCCATAATGTAGATCCAGCGCGAGAAAACGAATGCCCGCACAGAGATGATGCAGAAAGAACCACAACAAGAGGATTAATGCGCTTTTGGACAGGGGGCTAGCCAGAAGGGACTGAAATTGAACGTAGCCTTGAGGAGAATTCAGCGTCATCTCAAGGCTGCAAAGGAGGAGAGGAATGCCCGGAAAGAATAGTAGCGCACCGCTTATGCGGTGGAGAACCGAAATCACAGCCGGGAGTGGCTGTTTGATTTCCATCAGATTAAGAAACTTGGGACGTGTTCTTTGCAATTTTTTCGCTTCCAAGACGCCGGGCTCATCATTCACTGACTTAGTGTAGACCGTTATACTGAGCGATACAATATGAGTACGCACATAAGCAAACCTGCCGTAAATGTGGTTTTAAGGGCGGATTCCAGTCCAAGACGAACTCTGGATGCTGCCTAAATTGACAGCAGGGTGGAATGTTTTTATAGTCCGGTGCGTTGGGCGTATATTAAAAGGATCTTCTGCGTCGCGCTGAGCATCGTGTTTCAGGATGAAATAGAAATCTGAGCCGAATTACCTTTGGGTGATTGTTGTGTTCTGATTTTGCTCATCCTTCGACAACCGTGCCGGGCGCATGGGAAATTAACTCAGAAAGTTTCTTGTACTGGCAATTTCCTACAGGAGCGCAAGTATGAAACCCCCTATTCGCATCGCCGTCACGGGCGCCGCCGGTCAGATTGGCTACAGTTTGCTGTTTCGCATCGCCGCAGGCGATATGCTTGGCAACGATCAGCCTGTTTTTCTGCAATTGCTCGACATACCCCAGTTGCTGCCTTCGCTCAAGGGGGTGGTTATGGAGCTGGAGGACTGCGCATTTCCGCTACTGGCTGGCGTAACCGCCACGGATGATCCCAAAGCTGCTTTCCGTGACGCTGGTATCGCGATGCTGGTGGGCGCCCGCCCACGCGGCAAGGGCATGGAGCGTAAAGATTTGCTGGAAGCGAATGGTGCCATATTTACCATCCAGGGCAGGGCGCTGGATGAAGTTGCCCGTCGGGATGTAAAAATCCTGATAGTGGGTAATCCCGCCAACACCAATGCTTACATCGCGATGAAAAATGCGCCCGGCCTGAAGCCGGAAAATTTCTCGGCAATGATGCGGCTGGACCATAATCGCACCCTGTCGCAAATTGCAGCTAAAGTTGGACAACCGGTTTCACACATCAGAAAAGTAATCGTCTGGGGCAATCACTCCGCGACACAATATCCCGACTTGAATCATGCCGAGATTAACGGCGACAAGGCCTCCCTTCTTATCAACGACCCTGCATGGGTAGAAGACTATTTTATTCCCACCGTGCAAAAACGCGGTACGGTGGTCATTGAAGCACGCGGCTTGTCGAGTGCCGCCAGCGCCGCGAATGCCGCCATCGATCATGTTCGTGACTGGGTTTTTGGCGCACCGGAGAATGACTGGGTATCCATGGGTATCCCCTCGGACGGGAGCTATGGCATTCCCGAGGGCGTGATCTACGGCTATCCCGTAACCTGCCGGGACGGCACCTATAAAATCGTCCCTGATCTCGAGATAAGCGAATTCAGCAAAGCGAAAATGCAGGCAACCTATCGGGAATTGGTGGAAGAACGGGATTCTGTCAAACATCTGCTTGGATAACTGTACTCGGCGGTTCAATATTTTGCTGCTTCCATGATCACCTCCGCAGGTTTCCGTTTCCGTGCCGCGCTTGCCGCCGAGAAGCCCTTGCAGGTGGCGGGCTGCGTCAATGCGTATGCTGCACGTATGGCGGAGCGTACCGGCTTCAGGGCGATTTATCTATCCGGCGCCGGGGTGGCGGCGGGTTCCCTAGGTCTTCCCGATCTCGCTATTTCGACGCTGGATGACGTGCTGACAGATGTGCGCCGCATCACGGACATCACCGATCTGCCATTACTGGTGGACGCGGATACCGGCTTTGGGGGCAGTGCCTTTAATATCGCCCGTACGGTGAAATCGCTGATCAAATCCGGAGCGGCGGGGATGCATATTGAAGACCAGGTGCAGGCCAAACGCTGCGGCCACCGTCCGGGCAAGGCTATCGTCAGCCACGAGGAAATGGTGGATCGCATCAAGGCTGCTGTGGATGCCAGGACCGATCCCGATTTTGTTGTCATGGCACGCACCGATGCACTGGCGGTTGAAGGACTGCAAGCTGCCATAGACCGCGCGAGTCTATATGTGGAGGC
>JBKJYB010000030.1:0-2855 GCA_046716045.1 Nitrosospira sp. | reverse complement strand
TCATGCCCAAACAAGCTGCTTTCAATCAGGCTTTCTGGAATCGCGCCGCAATTAATGGCGATAAATGGTTTATGGGAGCGATCGCTCATCGCATGTATGGCGCGTGCTATCAGCTCTTTACCTGCACCTGTTTGACCCTGAATCAGAACCGTTGCCAAAGTGGGTGCAATAACCTCGATTGATTCCAGTATTTTCTGCATCATTGGGGATTTCGCGATGATTGCAGGGGGCTGGTGTTTTTCGGATATCTTCCTATTCTGTTTCTGCCAAAGCCTTTGCATGCTTGTTTCAATTCGACACTGCAATTCCTTGGTATCGTTAATTTCCTTGACTGGCGTCGTATCGGTATATTCCATTCCACGCTGCCCTTTTGCTGCCTGTGGATTGGTGTAAATACATACATCACATTTGCCATCATGGCGAGCTATGCTTTTTTTGATGTCAACTTTGGCATAGCCAAAGTTTCTGGCTGCGATACCCCCAAATACACTGGAAGTCATCCTGCATAATTCGGGAAACCTGGTGACTTGTTCGCCGAAAGGACAGCGGGAATTGGTAACTGTAATACAGTCCTGGGTACTGGAAACCAGTGAAAATTTACCACCGATATTGTTTTTGATGCCGAGTATGAGTTCGGTATAGCTTTCATTATCGAGTTGTTCATTTTTATGAGTATTTTCTCGATAAGTTTCTTCAAAAAAACAGCCTGCAGTTTTGGCTATATGCTCAATCAACTGTTCGCAATGTTTTTGTCCCTGTTGTTCGCTGGCATGCATCAGCTCAAGAATAAAGGTTTGCAGAAAAAAATCCGGTGTTAACTCAGAAAGAGGATTGTTGTTCATGGATTGTGGATTATGTATGAAGTTGGACTTCACTGATTGAAGCACAGCTTCACTAAAATGACAAGAATGAAAAGTTAAGCAATTGAATATGCGAGAGTTTTATTTCTATTCTCCATGGCATGGAATTTGCATGTAATGTTATTGCATCCCGGATGTGCGAGTTAAATATCCGTTTATGAAACCCCTTTAGGTTCTACTTAAAAAAGTAGTTCGCTTTAGGGAGTAGTTTTTAAATTACAACCAATTAACGAGGAGACTCAAAATTGAAAACTCTCCAAGAGGAGCTGAGCACACGCGTCGAGGCATACGATTTCTGGGCAACACGTCGACGCCATGGACATAAAGGGGCGAACAACCTCAATTTGTGGGTACTCGCCTGCATGGATGAGCGCCTGCCAGTAGATGAAGCCCTTGACATTCACGTGGACACACCGGCAGGACATGGCGATGCACATTGTTTTCGAAACGCGGGCGGGATTGTGACCGACGATGCGATACGCTCCGCCATGCTCACGTGTAATTTCTTCGGCACGAAAGAAATCGTCATTGTTCAGCATACGCAGTGCGGCATGTTGTCAGCAAATGCGCAAGATCTGGAGAAACACTTTCGTGACAAGGGTATTGATCCTGACAATATTACATTGGATCCCACTTTACCCGAGTTGAAGCTGGAAAAAGGTGCGTTCGCCAAGTGGATCGGCATGATGGATGATGTGGACGTAACCTGCATGAAGACAGTCGAAGTTTTCAGGAATCACCCTCTCATACCTAAAGATACCGTAATCAGTGGCTGGATCTGGGAGGTGGAGACGCGCCGCCTTAGGGCTCCCACACTTGATCCTGAGAAACGTGCAAGAACTGACGTTACCTCCGTCCCATTCGGTGTCAAAGGTAAACAACCACCTCGCTGGAGCTAAGCTCAAGAGAAAAAGCCGGAAACGTGATCACTCGTCATACCGGGGGGTCACGCCTTAACGTATTTTGGATATAGGGATTCTAAATGCCAACTTATGACTACTTGTGTACAGAGTGCAAACTTCAATTTGAAGTACGCCATTCAATCGACACGCCTAACCCGGATTGTTTGGCATGCGGAAGCTCGACAGAAAAATTGATTCTTTCTGTTCCTGCAATGCATGGGGAAATGGCGCGAGGCCGGGATCAAGCAATGCGTTCGCTTCAGCCAAAAACTGGACTGGCAAAACACGTGCACGCACCAGGGTGCGGATGTGGGCACGCTTAACTCGCGCTGGGCCAGAAAGAGACAGCAGATGAAACCCAATATTGAGGCATTCTTCGACCCGGCCACATGGACACTGAGCTACGTCGTTTATGACGAGCCTGCTGGCAGTTGCGCGATTATCGATCCCGTGCTGGATTACGACCCGAAATCAGGCAGGACACGTATGGCCTCAGCAGACAGGATAATCGCCTTCATCAGCGAAAAACGACTGAAGACGGAATGGATCCTTGAAACGCATGCGCACGCCGATCATCTGACGTCCGCGGACTATCTCAAGAACAAGCTGGGCGGCAGAACGGCCATCGGGAAGGAGATTCCCCAGGTTCAGAAGACTTTCAAGAAGATTTTCAATCTGGGATCGGACTTTACGCCGGATGGCGGTCACTTCGATCATCTGTTTGCCGACGGTGAAACATTCAATATCGGCAGGATGACGGCAATCGCGATCTTGACGCCCGGCCACACCCCCGCGGATCTGTCCTATCAGATCGACGATGCAATCTTTGTGGGCGACACGCTTTTCATGCCCGATCTCGGCACTGCACGGGCTGACTTTCCCGGTGGGGATGCCCGGTGTCTGTTCCGGTCGATACGCAGGCTTCTTGCCTATCCAGCGGAAACGCGTCTCTTCGTTTGTCATGATTATGCTCCGGCAAGCCGCTCTATCCGGTGGGAGACTACTGTGGCTGAGCAGCGCGCTCATAACATCCATGTGCACGATGGTATCGACGATGATCAGTACGTGGCCCTGCGGCAAGCGCGGGATACCA
>JBKJYB010000029.1:0-4051 GCA_046716045.1 Nitrosospira sp. | reverse complement strand
TTTAGTATTATGGTGCGGACAGTATAAAGCTCCTTTTGCATCGACTACAACCTCGATTATGTGCGGACGCTTTGGCCTTTCGTACCCTCGAATATCTCTTAAGGAATGGTATCGCGCAGCCGCCATGCCGGAGTTTGATACGCGCTACAACATCGCGCCGACGACGAAAATCGTGGTGATTCGCGACGGTGAGGAACGGTACCAGGACGGTATGGACCAAATTGGGTAGCCACAGCACAACAGCAAGTGCCGATGCGGATGCGACCTGATTCCGGAGAGGCCAGTATAGCCTCGGTTAAATACTTGGCTTACCGCTATGTCGCCATTCGGGCAGCACGGACGGATGCATACCTTCTAAATTAGTTTTATCATTAACTATGGATTAGAAGCACTCATTACCACCATAGCATTAACCCGCGCCATTTACGCATTTATGCACTAACCTTCCAGTGAGAAAATCATGACTACTCGCCAATCTTTTTCCCCACATCAGTATCAGCTTTATTTGAACAACGAACCGACGATTCTCCAAGACTTTGAGGGGGGCAATGTCGAGGGCCTCGTTGTAGCCGAAGACGTGACGTACGAAAAAACTCCTCCCATGAAAAGCATTTCTTCGTTGGAAATTGCGCCAATGGTGATTAAAACCGGGATATCGATGGGGAAAAGCCTGCATGAGTGGATCCAGGCTACCATGGAAAAACCGAATATGCGCAGGGATGGCTATATCGTGTCCGTCAATTCCGAACTCAAGGCGACGGCATTTTATCATTTTCATGACGCTTTAATTACCGAAATTAGAGTTCCCGCCTTGGATGTAACCAGTAAGGACACGGCCTTCTTCACCATCAGGCTCGATGCTAATGAAATTACCCACAAACATGAGGATGGCGATGGTTCGAATTTCGCGGATCCGAGCAACTCGGTGCAAAAGGAATGGCTGTGCTCGAACTTCCGCCTGCGTGTGGGAAACCTTCCCTGCTCAAATGTAAGCAAAATTGATTCTTTTACGATCAGCCAAAATATCACGCCGGAAGTAAGCGGAGATTTCCGTGTTTCGACCCGCATGTTAACGAAGCTAAAAGTTCCCAACCTAAAAATCACATTCTCTGGGAAGGATATCAAGCCTTGGGCAACATGGTTTCAGGAATTTGTAGTGGAAGGCCAGAATGGCCAGGAGCAGGAGTTATCCGGTGCTGTCGAGTTTCTTGATCCCAGCGGTAATGAAGTGATGGCTTCGATTGATCTGCTCCAGGTAGGGATTTTTGCCCTGTCTGAGGAGAAGGACACACAAGAAGGTGACCGGACTTCCCGGTATGTCGCCGAATTGTATGTTGAAAAGATGGGGGTCAATTTTATCAATGTATGACGGCTAGGACCAAAAGTTCGCTGATGCTGCTATATGGTATTGCCAGGCGCGAAGGAACTTTAATCATAATAATCTTGACCAAAAGTTGGGCTATTTGCCGAATGTGAATGTTATAATTGCATGGATTAATCGAATACTTAAGAGGTGCTATTACCTATCCTGAAGCATTGGGACGCGTGGCTATGAGGGGAAGAGCTGATTCGACCAGTTAATTTGATGGCTAAGGATTCAAGAGTCTGGCTTTGAATAAGGCTTGACGTCTGGTTTGTCTGAACCAGAACGCGAATATTTTAACCTACGAAAACTGCTGGGCTCGGGAACGCCGGTTGAGGAAGCCGCGCATATTGCGCAGGCAAGATCCTTAGCCACAGAAAAATTTATCTGGTGAAAAGTGGACAGGGCCGTGAACCGCCCTGATCCAAACAACAACGGAAAGCACCTACTGGCTCCTATAAGGCGAGAACGCCTTATAGATGGTGTTTTTCCGCTGTCCTTACTTTCTGCCACCGTTGACTGCGGCTTTAAGTGCCGCCCCTGGTTTGAACGCTGCAACTTTGGATGCAGAAATCTTTAGCTCCTCACCGGTCTTCGGATTACGTCCGGTACGTGCGGCACGCTCACGTACTTCAAACGTTCCAAAGCCGGGCAACGCCAGGGACTCGCCTTTTTTCAGCGTATCGGAAATAATTTCTACCAAGGCGTTCACTGCCCGGTCGGCGACGGCGCCACTCGCGTCAGTCTTTAAAGCCATTGCTTCAATGAATTCTTTTTTGTTCATGGTTTACCTTTCTAATAAGTTAATCGGGGAACCATTATAAGTTCCAGGGCAGGAAGGCTGGCAAGCGGTAGGAGCGAATAGACAAGCAAGCGCAATGGTAATCCATCAGTCTATCCGCCTTTTTACTACTTGACTTTATTCTAAGTTTCTATATTATTGGAATCATGGAAACCAAAGAAGCTGTGATTGCCCTTGCCGCGCTAGCCCAGGAAACGCGTCTGTCGATATTTCGCCTCCTGGTTCAGGTAGGACCCGAAGGCATTCCTGTAGGGAAAATCGGCGACGAGCTAAAAATAGCACCCGCCACCCTTTCGTTTCACTTGAAGGAGATCTATCACGCAGGGCTGATTTCATCGCGCCAGGAAGGCAGGTTCATCTACTACACGGTGAATTTCGAGCGTATGGCAGGGCTCATGACCTTTCTTACTCAAAATTGTTGCAAGGGCATGCCGCAGGAGTGCCTTACTGTTGTTGAAACCGCTCTTGGCGGCTGTTGTCCGCCGGAGTTCCCCTAACTCTACAAGGAGTCAATCATGAAACGCTTTCACGTTCACGTCGCCGTTGATGATCTCGATGCCAATATCCGCTTTTACTCCGCAGTGTTTGGAGTCCCGCCGACTGTCACTAAAACGGACTACGCAAAATGGATGATCGAGGAGCCACGGATCAATTTCGCCATCTCAAACCGTGGCGCAAAGACCGGGCTGGACCATTTGGGGCTTCAAGTCGATTCCGGCGAAGAGCTCGGCGAACTGCGCCAGAAAGTGGCCAATGCCGAGATTGCTGCGCTGGATCAGCCGCAATCGGAATGCTGCTATGCACGTTCGGATAAATACTGGATCACCGATCCGCAGGGCATTGCCTGGGAAACCTATCATACGCTCGGCGAGGTCGAAGTTTATGGGGTGGACATGCCTAAAGCCGCCGAATCGGCTGCATGCTGCGCACCCAAGCCGAATGTAGCTAGCACCACTTCGGAGCGCGCCAGCTGCTGCTAAAGATCATGGCCAATTTTATCAATAATAAGACATGCATGTTTGCCCAACTGAACACACCATAAAATATGTTATCAACTGTAAAACAGCAGAATAAATTAATTGTTCTTACCAAACGTTTTTTCCCTTGTCTTCCTTGGGAATGAGGCACACTGAGTACTTAACATTTTGCTACGTCACATTCCAGACGTGCCAACTTAACTAAATCATCAGCGGTAGAACCAACGCCGCCGCACACGATAACCAATACCGTTTTATATCCTGACAACGCCGCAACTTTTTCGTAAACTGCAGCAAGCGCAACGCCGCATGCAGGCTCAACCACAATTCCATGGTTTTGCAAAAACTGCAAAGAAGCAGAAACGGCCAACTTGTCCGGCAACACAACGCTTTGGATACGGTGCTTTTGTGAGTATGCCAATGCTTGTTCACAAACTATGCGCGCTCCTAGCGTCGTCGCAATACTCGATATGTTTGCAAGCTCGACAAGAAATCCCGCTTTTAAGGATTTCCCATAGGAGTCTGCACCTTCAGTTTCAACAGCGATGACAGGCACATCGGCACCTCCATTCCGCTTCAATCCTTCTATAACACCGCACAGGAGACCCCCTCCCCCAACCGACAGAACGATTGCATCAGGCTTTAGACCAGCACGGAATATTTCGTCAATTAGACTGGCATGACCTCTCCAAATCAGCGGGTCATCGAAAGGATGCATATATACATCGGTAGGTTGCATGAGTGACAGTGCAAATCGGTGCGCTTCGTCCAAAGACTTCCCCTGGACTATAACTTCCGCATTCTCTAAACACATCAAGTTCACTGCCCGCTTTGAAGCTGTCTCAGGTACCACGATGATTACAGGTACCGAAAGACGCCGTCCAGCAAAAGCAACCGCTAGCCCCGCAT
>JBKJYB010000028.1:0-2627 GCA_046716045.1 Nitrosospira sp. | reverse complement strand
GTGCAAGGTCAAGGCAAGGTTGTTCATCGAGGTGAGCGTATCGGGATGTCTCTCGCCCAGCTTGCTCATTGCAATTTCAACCGCCCAATCAAGGTTGGGTCGGCGTAAGACCATCGCGTGCGCGTCGTCGAACAATAATTCGAACTTCAACATCCATCCAACCGCTGTCGCACCGTCCAGCAGCACTGTTAATTGGTGAGCCCGTACCAGGTTCATCGCGTCTGAATATGCCGTTTCCTGCATAGGACCAAATTTGGCGGGAACCTGGAATTGCGCTAGCTCATATTGTCGTTCAAGCAGAGCCTGGACGATCGCCACCGCAACGTTTCGCTCTTCAGCCATGGTTATGCTAGCGACAAGACTGTCCTGCATGTGCCGATGAAAGCTATGAAAACCTAAGCGATTGCCGCTCGGGGTGATGAATGACCAGTTGTCGCCGACCAACCAGCCAAATTTAGCCGTCGTATATCCGCTGATCAGTCCTCGCTCAATCAAATACGCGAAGGTTTCTCGATCAAACTCAAGTGCCAACGCCAACGCCTGTAGCGCTTCACGATGTTGATCTTTTAAATAACGAAGAAAGCGCAGAGCGAGTTCGGAAGGCGACTTGCCAAGCATCTCAGTTCTAAAGTCATCGACATTGTCACGGATGAGCATCACCGCCAGATCGAGGTAGTAGGGCAGGAAACTTGAGCTTCCTGTCTTGCTCTGTTCTGAAGCAGCCTGAAGGATCTGCGTCGCATGCCGTTCGATAAGCTCCGCCACGGCCATACGGCCGTTGTCGCGTTCCCAGGGGGCGGCCAAATCGACCAGAAAACTGCGTGCGTCTTCCTCAATCAGTCCCAGGAGTTGCGCATGGTCGTCAATCTCCTCCTGCCAATTCGTGCGCACCCGCTCATGCGAGTAGAGTTCCGCCCAGCGCAGCTTTTCACGCCCCAGGATCATGAAACCTATGCGTCCGCGCAACGGCTTCCCTTCTGGCAGCGGGAGGATCTCAGTGCAGCGGAGTACCTCGGCCACCAATGCCGCCAGTGACCTTTGGGCATCAGGCAATAGCTCCGTCGACTGCACACGCTCAAAGCCATCAATTACCAGACAGATTGTCGTCTGTGGCTGATGGGCGATAGCATCAAGCAAGTCATTGGCAAGCAGGACCGGCATGCGCTCGACACGCTCAGTTTGCGACCACCCTTCGGGAGTACCATCAAAGCGCTGCCGTACGCGATGGCGCTCAAACCGCTCAATAAGTTGAGGGAAGAGTTTGCGGACTCCTTGCGCCGCTGCGATTTCAGGGAGCGCCATTCCAAAGAGGGATGCCAAATCCGAAGCGAGCTCTGCGACATCGAGAAAACCGGCACCAATCTTTTCATGTTCCGTGCGCCGGGTTAGATCGATCGTCTGACCAGGGTTCTCTTCGCCCCACCATATAAGGTAAAGATAATCAAACGAGGGTGTCCGTATCCGCTGCCGTTGCAGCGCGGTGCGGACACGTCCCAGAATTTGAGCAACCGGCGTGTCGGGCTTGACGCTATCGCTATCCAGGTCAATCTCGGCGATCCTGGGAGGGGTCAGGATGTAAACATCCCGTTCAATCCCAGCGCGAGAATCGGCGAGTGACTTTTCGCGCAGGCGAGTTTTACCGACACCCCCAACGCCGTAAAAACTTAGAACCGAAGGATGCTCATGGCCGTTGCCCTGTTGCAGGCGCGACAGAAATTCGCGGATTGCTGCGCGCTCGAATGTACGATCGCAAAATAGCGCCAGCTCACGAGGTGTATCGGTCCTGATCATTTGGGTTATACCTCAGGCGGAACAAAGGCTGAGTATGATGCCACTTAAATAAGAGAGTTGGAGAATGAAACGGAGGCTTCGCAGGAAATTGGTGCCCATTCCAATCAGGATTATTCTCCATCATAAGGTTAAAACTACCGGCTTTAGCCGGTCAGCTTTAGCTACGATATCTTTACGGACGTCAAATTGCAGACCAATGTTGCGTCATGTGTTTTTAGCGTAGGCCCCCACGTTTCGCGGACTTTAGTCCGCAGGGGCCGGAGCCTCACCCCACCAGCTTTAGCTGGTGGTTATTGAGTCACATAATAAAAGATCAGGAGCCAATAGCCTAGATCTGGCCCAACTCGACCTCGCCTCTAACCAGCCTTGTCCCAATCGAACAGAAAAACAGGAGGATGTTTTTCAGAATCGTAGTGTTATAGTTTAAAATAATAATTCTTAATTAAATCGGACTACCTGGATGAAATTTGATCAGAAGAATAGAAAAATCGCCTGGAGGCGATTGATACCTATAGTATTTGCTCTGGGTCTTGTTGCCTGCGGTGATGGAAGCGGACCCGCATCGGATAGTAACGGCAACAAAGGCGGCGGTGGCGGCAAGCCGCAAACAGGCCCGGCTACCGGAAGACTGCTGGATGCCGCGGTGGGCGGCGTTGCCTACATTGCGCCTTCTGGTTCCGGCACCACGGATGAGAATGGGATCTTCAACTTTAATCATGGAGATACAGTTGAGTTCAAGTTGGGTGGGCTGAGTCTCGGGAAAGTAAAAGGCGCGGTGATCATTACGCCGATGGAATTGGCCGGAGATAACGAAAACAGATTGCGAAACCTGCTTA
>JBKJYB010000027.1:0-7912 GCA_046716045.1 Nitrosospira sp. | reverse complement strand
GGGGCGTGGGTGTGTTGTCATATTTATTGAAAATGTCCCTTCCAACTTATCACCAGCGTGCAGGTGATGCGATTGCGTTCGAGTATGTCGCCCAACTTTGTGACATGGCGTTTTCTCAACAAGAGTCATACGGGCGCGCGCCGCTCCTGAAGAAAAAATTATTATCAGATCTTGAGAAAACGGTAGGCAAAACACTGCGTTCCATTGTTTGAATGAAATGATGAATGAATGGATAATGCCGAAACCGTTAACCGGTATCCGGTCATGATTTGATGTGCTGGATGGTGCACGTGTCTTGATGGGTTACGCTACGCTTACCCATCCTACCAAAATCGTATTGAGGGATAATTATGAGTCAAACCAATCTTAAACGCAGCACGACGGCGCACGATACTGGCGCCACGCCTGCCATCGCCACTATCGCCGATAGCTCCGGTCTCGCCGATCTATGCGATATGCAATTTGACGATAGCTTCGTGCACGAACTGCCGGGCGACCCGGAGACTCACAACATTCCCCGTGCGGTGCGCAACGCCTCCTATACCCGGGTTGATCCAACCCCGGTGCGGGCGCCCCGACTGCTGGCCTGGGAAGACCCGGTGGGCGAACTGCTTGGCATTTCGCGCCCGGTTTCACCGGTTGGTCCGGCGGTCGAGGTACTCGGCGGCAATCGAATCCTGCCTGGCATGCAGCCTTATGCTGCGCGCTATGGCGGACATCAGTTCGGTCATTGGGCGGGCCAGCTCGGGGATGGCCGCGCCATCACCCTGGGCGAGATAATCAGCCCGGACGGCAAGCGCCGGGAGTTGCAGCTCAAGGGCGCCGGTAGAACACCCTATTCGCGTACAGCGGATGGCCGCGCGGTGCTGCGTTCCTCCGTACGCGAATTTCTGTGCAGTGAAGCCATGCACGCTCTGGGCGTACCGACCACGCGCGCGTTGAGTCTGGTGGCAACCGGCGAAATGGTGATGCGCGACATGTTTTATGACGGCAATCCGCAGGCCGAAACGGGCGCCATCGTCTGCCGTGTCGCGCCGTCGTTCGTGCGTTTCGGCAACTTCGAGATACTTATGGCGCACAATGAGCTGGATACGCTCCGGCGTCTGGCCGATTACGTGATGCGCGAGCATTTCCCTGAATTGGGCGCGCCTTCACCGTCAACTTACGCGCGCTGGTTCGAAGAAATTTGCCGCCGCACCGGAACGCTGGTTGCTCACTGGATGCGGGTGGGTTTCGTCCACGGCGTGATGAATACCGACAATATGTCGATATTGGGGCTGACGATCGACTATGGTCCTTACGGGTGGCTGGAGGGTTTCGATTTCCAATGGACGCCCAATACCACGGATGCGCAGGGGCGGCGGTATTGCTTTGGCAACCAGCCGGAGATCGCGCACTGGAATTTAACCCGGCTTGCCAGCGCGCTTGCTCCGCTGATCGAAGACCACGCGGCGCTGGAGTATGGCTTGTCGGTCTTCAGCGAGACTTTCCAGAACGCATGGCGTGATATGCTGGCGGACAAGCTCGGACTGGTTTCGCTGGGACATGAAGGGGATGACATACTGCTGAACGGCCTGTTTGATCTGCTGCAACAGGTTGAGACCGATATGACCCTGTTCTTTCGTGGGCTGATGGCCATTCCGGTGGATGCTCAAGGTGACAACCCGGCGGATACCATGGATGACGCCGCACTGGTTACGCCGCTGCGCCGGGGATTCTATTCCGAACTGGCACCGGCGCAGTTGGGTAAGCTGACCGGCTGGCTGCGCCGCTATATCGCGCGGGTGCGCCTGGATATGGAGGCCACCAGTTTGCCTGAGTTTGCGAATGTGCGTTTGGAGCGGATGAGGCGCGTCAATCCCAAGTACGTGCTGCGCAATTATCTGGCGCAACAGGCAATCGAAGCGCTGGAACAGGGTGATGCTTCCGTCATTATACGGCTGATGGAAGTTTTGCAACGCCCCTACGATGAGCAACCTGAACATGAAGAGCTTGCAGACCGGCGGCCTGAATGGGCGCGCAACAAAGCAGGTTGTTCAGCGTTATCGTGCAGTTCGTGAAGGCTTGTTCGGCCGCGGGTTTCAGCAACTCGGCAAAGCGTCGGTACCGATCCATTATGCAGATACGGAGCGGCTGCCCAGATTCCTTCAAGCACCCGGGTTCATACGCAGAGGTTTCCTAAGACTTGCGCGGATACTTTATCCCTCGAATGGTTTTGTCCAGTAGAAGGCGAGTTTTTTTGACGGCGCGCTCTTCGTTTTTAGTCAACTCCTTCTGCACCATTTCCGCGAACGCGACCAAGTCCTGCCGAGGATATGCCTCCTGCACGCCATACTCCTGAAAAAATTCGGCAATCCAGTGAGCATTCAGCTCGGTGTTTCCCGTTTCTTCCAAATACTCCGCCGCCGCCATCTTGGCGAAATCCGTAAGTTTGGGCATCGTGTCTCCTTATGGATTTATGGAGTAACGCTAGCAGCCTACCGCAGCCAGTTGGCCCCTTCTTTACCGCATAATCTGTCCACATTACCACGCCTGGCCGCAGGTAACTGCCTGCCATCGCCTGCCATCGCCTAAAACACGTTCTTTTTTAGATGCGGCTGAAAAACCATCCCATGCCCGCACCCATTACAGCAAGGGAAGCGGCGTTGCGCGCGGTTGCGGACCATGCGAAGCGAGCGGTCAATCTCAGAAGGGGCACTACTACCAGGATAAGGGCAAGCTGGAAGACCTCGATACCGAGGTTGAAGGCGGCAAGATTCACAAGCCAGCCGCCCCCCATGCGTATGTCGCCCATGCTTTCGGCTAGCGCGCCGGCAAAGCCAAACCCATGCACGAGGCCGAAAGCGAAGGCGAGAGGCGCGCCATGCCGGCTGTACCCGAGCAGATTGGACAGGCCCACATACGCGATGGTGAGGGCAATGGCGGGCTCGACCCAATCGCCGGGCGGGGTGATGAGGCCGCTGGCGGCCAGTCCCAGGGTCAGGCTATGGGCGGCGGTGAAGGCGGTGATCACCCAGGCCAGTCGGCGCAGGGAGACCTGCGCCACGACCAGGCCGAACAGAAACATGAGGTGATCCCAACCGGTGGCGATGTGGTGCACGCCCAAGCGAAAGAAGGCAAATGCCTGTGACGCGGTGTGCTCAGCAGGCGGTGCCGGGCCGCTGGCCGCGACGATTGCGGGGCGGGGCTGTTCCTGCAGGATTGCGGCGGGCGGCGGTTTGACAGGTATTTCCGCAACCGGCGTTTCCTTGAGGGGTGGCGCCGGTCCGCGCAAAACGGCGGCCTCATGCCGGCCGGCGGCTACGGGAAGGCTGACCGGAACCGCGGCCACTTGCGCGGAAGCTGTGAGCACGTTCGGCACATCGCCGCCGGCCGCCGGGTCCGGGTAGGCTGTAAGGTCGTGGCTCCGGCTTATCCGCGGCACATCGGCCGCGTCCACTCGCACATCGCTCCCGCCATTGACGATCACCTCCTTCCAACCCTGCTCGTTGGGTCGCCGGCGGTCGCGATACTCGGCCCTGATTGACGCCCGCGGGGCGAGTGCTGCCGACAAGCGCGCCTCGATGCGCAGCGTGCTCAGTCCGGCCTCACCGGGGACGAGCTCCCATCGCGTTCGTTCCAGGGTCAGGGCCACGTGGCGGCCGTCGATCGTTGTGTCAAGCCCGTCCCGGATCTGTGCGCCATAATCGCGGGCATAGCCCTCCCACTCCTCGGCGGATGTCATGCCATCGTCATTCATGTCCGCTTCCGCCGCAGCGAGCAGGGTGGGAATCTCCGCCAGATCCACCAGATAACGCACGGCGACGGCCGCTTGAGAAACATGGATGGCGGCCTGACGGTTGACCGTGTTGTTGCCTAGGGGATGGGCGTGGACGAGGCCGGGAGCAAGCAGGCCGATCAAGACCGGCAATGCGCGCCTCATGGCCCGCTTCATGACCCTGCCTCCGGCGGAAGCGATGCGAGGATGGCGCGCATGTCCGCCTGGAGTTGCGTATCCGGCGTATTCAGCGCCAGTGCCGCCTGAGCCTGACGCTTCGCTTCCAGCCCGTTGCCGGCAAGCTGGAGCACCCTGGCGAGGGTAGCGTGACTATAGATGTCGGGGCGTGCGGCGAGTTCCTCGCGCGCCAGCTCCAGAGCGCGGTCCATCTGTCCGCTGCCGGCGAAATACTCGGCCAGCGCTCGCCGCGACAGCCCTCCGGTATCCAGCTTGGCCAAGCCTTCCAGCAGGGCGGCATGGCGCTTCGCCGCTCCATCCTCTCCGAGTTGCCGCGCGAGGCGCCAAGCGGCCAAGGCCTCTTCAGCCGCGGGCTGGACGGCGATTGCCTGCCGGTACAGGTCAAGCGCCGCCCGAGGATTTCCCTGGGCGGCCAGCAGGCTGGCTTTTGCTGACAGGATGGCGGGCAGACCGGGATGGGCCTGGTGCGCCGCTGCGATGGCTTGATCCGCGGCCAGCGTATTGCCGGCGTGCAGGTACAGCCGTGCGAGTTCCAGCCACACCCAGGCGCTCGCCTCGCCGTCCGCTCGTCCGGTGCGAGCCGCCCTGGCCATGAGCTGGATGGCGCCATCCGTATCGTTGTACAGGAAGCGCAGACGGGCCGCGCGGACCCAGGCCGGTACGCCAGGCTTGACGTCGGCGAGGCGCTGGGCGATCGTCACCGCCTCGTCATAGCGCCCCAGTTCCACCAGGGCATCGCACATCAACGCCAATGTGTGCGGCTCATCGGGCGTGAGATTGTCAGCCGTTTTCGCTGTTTCGAGCGCATCGAAAAAACGGTGCTCGATCATGCGCACCCAGGCCAGCAAAGTCCACGCCCACGCCTCGCGCGGGGTGCGCTTCACTTCCACAGTGGCGATCCCTTTGGCGCGTTCGAATTGTGCCGCATTCGGCCGCGTGCGCTGCGCAAGGAGCAGGGATTCCACTTCGCGCAGGGGATTATCCGCGGCCTGCGCCATGGGAATCGCGCAAGCAAACAGACAAGAGACCATGAATCGCGACCATGCGGCCTGTCCACGTGCCGGTTTCCTCAGCCACGACGCCCGATTGCGCGCGCTGCAAAGATCTACGCGCACCGCGCCTCCTCGGACATGCCGGTATGGTCCTAGAGCGCTGCGGCCCGCGCGCCGACTCCCCGGCTCAACTTGCTTAAGCCCAGCAGCCCGAACCCGCCAAAGATGAGTGCCAGGGTGGCAGGCTCGGGGATGGCGGCGGCGTCGGCGGCGAAGCTGACGATGGCCAGGTTGGACGCCGTGTCGCCGTTGATAGAGGAAGAGGCGAAGCTGGTCAGGGTGATTTCCAGCTCGCCCAGCAGACCCCCGGGCACCAGGAAGTCATTGTCTATCAACTGGGTGCTGGAAAAGGACTGATCGAAGAGAGACGCGCCATTCACGGCCAGACTGACAGCAAGCGTTGAGCCGGCCAAACCGGCTCCACCGGTGACGGTGGTATCCGCGAAATCCACTAACAGAGACAGTAGTCCGCCGGGTGTGATGAACGTGCCGAAAAGGGTGGTTACCGCGTCAGCACTGGCCAATCCTCCCGTTGAACTGGCCCCCGTGCTGGTTGTGAGGGAGAGGTTGTTGGCCGTGGCGCTGGCATCGGCCGGCCCGCCGCCGGCAATCACGCTGGCTGACGAGTTTATGGGTAGCGTGCCGGACGGCAGGATGGCGATTGCGGAGTCTGGCCCGTCCGTTACGCCGTCAACATCGGCCAGGGCGAAAGTGGTATAGGTGCTGCTCGTAAAGACAATGGGCACAGCGTGGGCACTGACCATGCCGAGACTGAGCAGCAGGACGGCGGCGATCTTGCTCATGGGTGTTTTCTCCTCTGGTTGCGCGACAGTGTTACGGCTTCAGTTCTGGAGCCTGTCCAGCCTGTCAGCCCGCTATGCCGACCGGCGCTCACGGAGCCGGGTCCTTGCGGTTGTTGGTTCCGGCGTGAGGCGTGGCGGAATAGGGAAAGACCTGGTGGAAGACCTGATCGTTGGCGGCAACGTTGTCGCCGAGCAGCGTGACGGTGCCATAGCCTGGGCCGCTGGCGATGGCCGTCAGCGCGATGTCCACCACGTCGTCGCCCAGGCGCCGTCCATTGGGCCAGCCGCTGGACTTGATGCGTCCGCCGCTGTCGGTGGTCGTGTCACCCCCCGCAAAGCCGAAACGGTTGAAGCTGGCCTGTCCGGCCAGGGTCACCGGCGGGGTGGTAGTGTCCACCCGAATCACGTCGGGGATATAAACCGCCTGCAGGTCGGCGCGTCCCGACGTGGCCAGGCTGGTGCCGAAGACGAGGTTGATGAGGACGGCCAGTTCGGGATTGAGAGCGTAGGTGGCGAAGCGCGCGGCGTCCGTCGTCGGTGAACTACGGTTGTAGTTGTCCTTGTCTTTCAGGGCGACCAGCCCTTCATTGAACAGCGGATTACCCATGCGGTTCACCTGGATCCAGGGTCCCGAGTTCACGGGATCTCCTGTCTTCCTGAGCACTCTGACCGCTTGACGGCTGACGGAAGCGTAGACGCCCACGCCGTTGGCGGCACCCAAGGCCGGCAGGGGTTTCGCCAGGTCAGAGAATGGTGCGGTGTACGGGAAAGACGGCAGGGCGGAGAGGGGGATCTGGATTGCGAACGCCAGCACGTTGTAACCTTTGAACCCGTCCACGCCGCCGCCATCCTGGCCCAGCCCATCGTTCGGATTGCCGTTGTTGTCCACGATTCTGGTGTCCAGCAAATCGAAGATGCCGGGGATATCGGCGTAGAAACCATCCTCCCGCGGCCCCGCGAAGACCGCCTCGCCCGAGGGCAGGCTGGAGATGGTCTGCTGGGTATAGCTGTCCAATCCCGCGAAGGCGGTCGCGCCGGAGACCGCCCGCCCCGTCGAATCATTGTAGGCGGGGGTTGTGCGCGATCCCACGTTAGGTGGCGGCGTCAGCAGACCGCTGCCGATGACCGTGCCCGTCCCAGTGGTCACGGTGTAGGTCTGGGTATAGTTCTGCCGGGCATCGCCCACGTCCCCGATGGGCCCGGCCTCCGTTCCCCGGCCATAGGAGAGAATGGTGTTGGGGTTCTTCAGACCGGGTGTGATGAGCGTATTCACATCCGAAAAGCGGAAGTCATAACGGAGTTGTTCGGCACCGGTCGCTGGATGGGTGATATGAATGCTATACAGGGCATCGTCGGCGAAGCGATCGTACGTCACGCCGTCGCCGGGCTCGGAAAAAGGCCGCACATGGACGATGACATTGAGCACTTTCTGCTCCGGATCGTCGTACTTGGTCCCGATGAAGGCATAGACGTCGGTGATATTGGCCTGGGGGTCCTGCTTGATGAGCGGGGCGTCGCTGTGGCTGGCGGCCCAACCGGGTGTACCGGATAGGGCCAGTATCGCGCCAATCGCGGACAGAGTGGATAGGATATGAAGTTTGGTGCGCATGCCTGCCTCCTGCTGGTTGATTCTTGTGGACAAACGAAGGATGGGAATTTCAACGCGGTCTTGCTTGTCTTTCAATATAGACAGAGATTGTATAAATTCAAGTTAATACGTTGACCTGGATCTCCCGTGTTGTGCTATCCCGGGGCGCTAAAACATCGGACAAAAAGTACTGTTATAAATGATAATGGGACGTACCATCCTCTGTGGTAGGAAAGTTTTCTACACTAGACTATCAACAATATGATATCAATATTGACCCGACGAGCAAATAGTACAAATGTCATACCAGCGGAAGCCGGTATCCAGTGGCGTTCAAAGCATGCCACTGTTGATTTGGACTGGATTCCGAGTGAGTCCGGAATGACGGGATTCATAGTATTTTCTCGCCGGATTACATATGGATGACATCAGTAGTGTCCGGAGATTTAGTCAAATAAATTCAGTTGGTTATCATTTTCCGGCGTATTCATTTGTAACTCCGTATTCTTAAGTA
>JBKJYB010000026.1:0-2813 GCA_046716045.1 Nitrosospira sp. | reverse complement strand
GTTCAAGCCAACGATGCGGGATGGCAGCGGGGAGGCTCTCGAGAGAAGCATGATTATGCACTCCAAAAAGCTATTTTCCTCTTACTGGCAGGCGGGCTATGAAGGATCAGATCACGTCAACAGGGATAATCGATCCTTATCAATGAACGAATTGACGCGACATATACATCGGGCGCGCACTGATTATTCATTATTGGAAAAATTTGAAATAAAAACTGTACGCGAGAGCGTTGGTTGGCGACTAGTAGAAAAGAATGGATGTTTCGATTTCTCGTCCATCGAATCACGCTTGCAGGCAGCCAATGAACTTGAAATACAGGTTATATGGACACTGTGTCATTACGGCTGGCCAGACGATATCGACATTTTTTCCTCTACTTTTATTGATCGGTTTGCAATTTATTGCGAAAAGGTGGTGGAGTACCTCAATTCATTTTCTGATATTGCACCGGTTTACTCCCCAATTAATGAGATCTCATTTATAAGTTGGGCAGTTGCTCGAAATTATTTTACATGCCCCGGTAGTGAAAGAATAGACAGCACCGAGTTAAAGCGCCAACTCGTACGCGCTACAGTGAAGGGCTGCGAAGCGATCTGGCAAATCAATCCGTCTGCTCGCATGTTGCATTGCGATCCCCTAATACATGTTATCGCTCCCATCGATCGGCCCGATCTTGCGGATGAGGCCCTAACGCATCGGGAATCCCAATTTGAAGCCTGGGATATGTTGTGCGGAACTAAAGAGCCCGAGTTAGGCGGGGCTCTCCATTTTTTGGATCTGATCGGAGTCAATTACTATCACAGCAATCAATGGGAGATCGGTGGCGATCGCCTTTGGTGGCATCTGGATCATCCCGCCCGCGTACCGTTACACAGTCTTTTGACCGAAGTTCATCAACGGTACCAGCGACCCCTGCTCCTGGCAGAGACCAGTCATGTAGGAAGTGGCCGAGGGGCCTGGATCAGGGAGGTCGCACAAGAGGCCGTATTAGCGACGCAGTGCGGCGTAGATTTGCTTGGCATCTGCCTATATCCCATCGTGGATCGTCCGGATTGGGACGATCCACTGAAATGGCACAAAAGTGGACTATGGGAAGTGAATACTCAGGGAGAAAAAGAAAACTACTATGAACGCATACTATCGAAACCCTATGCCGCCGGGCTCCATGACGCTCAACGCCTCACACAAAATTTTCTGAATCATACTTATCCAGGGAAAATATTATCTAATATTCAAGGAGTTAAAATGACCACCATTATCGTTTTTTCCCATCTTCGATGGGACTTCGTCTATCAGCGACCGCAACATCTCCTCTCGCGACTGGCTGAAAGCTATAAGATTATTTTTATTGAAGAGCCAATTTTCTGTGAGCAGGGAAGTTTTTTGGAGAGTTCTGTTCCTGCACCGAACATTACCGTTCTCAAACCACACACGCCGCTTTCTGTTCCCGGGTTTCATGATGAGCAGTTACCCTATTTGATTGAGTTGATGAGGCAATTTATAGTAACGGATAAAGAGCAGATCGCTTGGTTTTATACGCCAATGGCGTTGCCTCTTTTGCATGAATTACATCCCGCACTCATAGTCTATGACTGCATGGATGAGCTTGCTGCTTTCAAAAATCCGCCGAAACAGATGCTTCAGCGTGAACGGGCTTTACTTAAAGTCGCCGACCTTGTCTTTACTGGCGGACCAAGCCTTTATCGCGCTAAGCGAGACCGGCATCCCCATGTCCACTGCTTTCCCAGTAGCGTCGACGTGGTCCATTTCGAACAGGCGCTCGATCGTAATAATGTGCATCCGGCACATAAGGCTATTCCGAGTCCCAGACTTGGCTATTATGGCGTGATTGATGAGCGCATTGATATAGATCTTATCGCTCGCATAGCTGATGCCCATCCTGAATGGCACATCGTTCTGGTGGGACCTGTCGTAAAAATCGATCCAGCAGGATTGCCACATCGGCATAACATACATTATCTGGGACAACAACCCTATAAAGCACTACCGCAATTTCTTGCCGGGTGGGATGTGTGCTTGCTTCCCTTCGCATTAAATGAATCAACGCGATTTATCAGTCCCACAAAAACACTTGAATACATGGCAGCCGAACTGCCCATAGTCGGCACGCCAATAGGTGATGTTCTGGAACTTTATGGCGAGGTCGTGTCCATCGGTGCTTCACCGACGGAATTTATCCGCGCCTGTGAAACCGCGTTATTGCAAACCTCAACAGAATATAACCAACAAGCCCTCAAGATGAGACAGATGATACTGGCTACCTCATGGAACAGAACGGCGGAAGAAATGTGGGAACTGATGGAATCTGCGATAGCAAAAAAAAGGACGTTGTCCGATTCCGCCGCCCCATCAGTGCGAGCTGATATAGCAAGTCCTGATGTGCCTGAGCTATTTCAAATCGAAAGCAGAAAATGTGTCGTCATTGGCGCGGGACCGACCGGGCTTAGCGCGGCCTATCATCTCGATGAAGAAACCCTCTTACTGGACCGCAACTCTACTGTGGGCGGATGGTGTCGCTCGATCGAAGACAGCGGCTTCACCTTTGATCACGCGGGTCACATCATGTTTTCAAATGATGTCTATGTCCAGCAGCTTTATAAGATTCTACTTGGTAATAATGTTCATTGGCAGAACCGTGAGGCTTGCGTCTACAGTAAAGGAGTTCATACGCGTTACCCCTTCCAGGGGGCCTTGTATGGCTTGCCGCCGAACGTAATAAAAGAGTGCATAGTCGGGGCCATGAAAGCACGCTATGGCCTTTTGAAGGAATCGGAATCTAAATGGGCAGGCC
>JBKJYB010000025.1:0-7715 GCA_046716045.1 Nitrosospira sp. | reverse complement strand
CAACTCCAACAGGCGTTGCAATTCCTTGATGTTTTTTTCAAGTAGCGCGATACGCTCATTGGCTTCACTCAGTGCCCTGCTCCTTGCCATGGCGTCCTCTTCCATCGCACGGATTCGATCCTGCACGTCGCTTAGGTCCATACCGCCGCTGTCTTTCCCATCTATACGCTTTTTGCCGGCTCCCTTTTTACCGGCGCCGTTCCTACCCAGGTCCTTCACGCCCATATCGTTATCGACGATCCATATCGCTTCACCTTGAGAAAGCTTCAGAAACCCGTTAGGCGTCTTTTGAGACTCCTCGGTTTTCGCACCGGCAGCGGGCTCAATCTTCCCCGTAGCGGTTTGTTTTAGCTCTTCGGACCTCGCAACCACCTCAGCCAGCCACCTCCGGTTCCAATCCACTGTCTGAATTTTTACCTCTTTGTCGGCTTCCGCCGCGGTTATTGCGCCAATTTCACTGTTATCCGGTATCCGCAAAATCGGCCCTGTCTTAAGCTGATGCATGTTATTGCCGAAAAAAGCGTCCCGGTTGGCGCGATGAACAGCAACCAGCATCTGATTAAAGCTTACTCCAGAGGGAGGAACAATATTTTTTACTATTCCGGCTAAAGTATCACCGTGCTTTACCGGACCATAGACAGTATGAGCCTTGCTACCCGAAGCGGGTCCTGATACCAGCATATTTTCATCGATGACGCTACTCTTGATCGGTATACCGGGTTTCTCGGCGGTAGCGGGTTCAGCTTTAACAGAAGTGGGAAGAAGGGTTTGAGTTACCGGTGTTAGAGGTGGAGGTGGATGTGCATTAATTTCCGGGGGAGCAAGCACCACGGTGTATTCCCGCAACACTCGCCCTGACGGCCAATTCAGTTCGATCAGGATGTTCAGAAGTGGCTCGGAGATAGGCTGCGGAGAAATTATCCTGATGTAGGGGTTCCCGTCGGAGCGGCTTTCAATACTCGCTTTAAATGTGGAAAGAAGGGGCACATAATCGACATTTGCCTGACGGAAAATTTCCTGTGGCGCAAGATGTACCGTTAAGGAAGATCTCTCCTCTTTTTTTACCGTAACCAGATCGATTTCCGCTTTGAACGGTTGTCCCCGACCGGAATTGACAGTCAGCCTGCCCAAGCCCGCCGCATGAACCAGCACCGGCGACAGAAACACGATTAAGAGTAAACACACTCTGGAAACAAATTTACGCACTGCGGCACACTCTTGAGAAGAACACCCGTAAGGTTAAGCTTCTACCAGAATTCTCAACATCCTGCGCAACGGTTCCGCCGCGCCCCACAGCAATTGATCGCCCACCGTAAACGCCGAAAGGTATTCCCCCCCCATGGAAAGCTTGCGCAGCCGCCCTACCGGTACAGCAAGCGTTCCGGTAACCATGGCAGGAGTCAGTTCTCTCATCGTGCTCTCGCGCTCATTGGGAACAACTCGCACCCAGCTGTTGGAAGCGGCAAGAATACCCTCAATCTCGTCAAGCGGAACATCCTTCCTCAACTTGATCGTCAGCGCCTGGCTATGACAACGCATGGCGCCGACACGGACGCAGATCCCGTCAACCGGAACTGCATGATCACTGCGCCCCAGGATCTTGTTCGTCTCGGACTGGCCTTTCCATTCTTCCCGCGTCTGACCATTACCAAGGTCTTTGTCTATCCAGGGAATGAGGCTGCCTGCCAGCGGCACGCCGAAATTCTGAGTCGGAAAATTCCCGTTGCGCAATGTCCCCGCCACTTCCCGGTCAATATCAAGTATGCCTGAGGCCGGATCGTCCAATAAATCTTTTGCCACTCTATGGGCTTCGCCCATTTGCAGCAGCAATTCCCGCATATTCTGCGCGCCGGCGCCGGAAGCCGCCTGATAGGTCATGGCGCTCATCCATTCCACCATATCTTCTTCGAACAAACCACCCACCGCCATCAGCATTAAACTTACGGTGCAATTACCGCCGATGTAATTTTTTACATCATCGTGCAGCGCCTGCTTGATGACCGGCATGTTGACCGGGTCGAGAATAATGACCGCGTCCTCGCCCATGCGCAACGTCGAAGCCGCATCGACCCAATAACCCTGCCAGCCAGCCTGCCGCAGCCTGGAGAAGATCGCACTGGTATAATCCCCTCCCTGGCAGGAAATGAGGATGTCCATCGTCTTTAGCTCGTCTATATTGTAGGCGTCTTTAAGCGGCGATGTTTCCCGGCCGATATCCGGACCTTTGCCTCCCGTCTGCGAAGTGGTGAAAAATACCGGCTCAACCAATGCAAAATCATTTTCTTCGCGCATTCGCTGCATCAGTACTGAACCCACCATGCCGCGCCAGCCAATAAATCCCACTCGTTTCATTGATCGCTCTCTATGTGTCTATATATTTGCCAGAACCGCATCACCCATTGCCGCGGTGCCAACCTTTGTCATCCCTGGTTCGTAAATATCCCCGGTACGATAACCCTGCGCAAGAACTTTTTTCACCGCATTCTCAATGCGCGCCGCCGCCGCCGCTTGATCGAACGTGTAGCGCAGCATCATCGCCGCCGACAATATTGTCGCCAGGGGGTTGGCCAAATCTTTACCGGCAAGGTCCGGGGCCGAGCCGTGTATCGGCTCATATAGCCCCTTGTTCTTGTCGTCCAGCGATGCCGACGGCAACATGCCGATGGAGCCGGTAAGCATGGAGGCTTCATCCGACAGGATATCGCCGAACATGTTGCCCGTCACCATTACATCGAACTGCCTGGGATTCCGCACCAACTGCATCGCGGCATTATCCACCAGCATGTGGGAAAGTTCCACGTCCGGATATTCCTTGTTCGTCTCGGTCACCACATCGCGCCACAATTGCGTGCATTCAAGCACGTTCATCTTATCCACCGAGCAAAGCCTGCGATTGCGTTTACGCGCTGCCTGGAAAGCCACCCGGGCAATTCTGCGTATCTCCGCTTCGCTATAAATCATGGTATTGAAACCAACGCGTTCGCCATCGCGCCGTTCAATGCCACGTGGCTCGCCGAAATAAATATCGCCAGTCAACTCTCGCACGATGAGAATATCCAGGCCCGCCACGATTTCAGGTTTCAGCGTTGAAGCGTTGGCAAGCTCAGGATAAAGCACCGCTGGCCGAAGATTGGCGAACAACCCCAGCATTTTGCGTATGCCGAGCAAGCCCTGCTCCGGTCTTAGCTGACGCGGCAGCATGTCGTACTGTGGGCCGCCCACCGCACCCAGGATCACGGCGTCGGCATCGGCCACAAGCCTGCGGGTCGCCTCTGGAAATGGCTCGCCGGCCGCATCGACAGCGCACCCTCCCAACAGGCCCGGCTCCAGTTCAAATTTTAATTCGTCGCTCTTCAACGCCTCCAGTATTCGCACTGTTTGAG
Organism: Nitrosospira sp.; assembly: GCA_046716045.1. GTDB lineage: Bacteria > Pseudomonadota > Gammaproteobacteria > Burkholderiales > Nitrosomonadaceae > Nitrosospira. The sequence continues at coordinate 4,332 of JBKJYB010000025.1, read as the reverse complement.
CGACAATTTCCGGACCGATACCGTCACCGGCCAGGATTGCAATTTTCATAAAATCCTTTTCTAAACCAGAACGTTTTCAGGCGAACAGCCATGGCTGCGCCGACCGGTGCTTCACCTCGAATGCCTTGATCTTGTCCGCGTGTTGCAATGTCAGACCAATCTCATCCAGGCCATTCAACAGACTATGTTTGCGGAAAGGGTCGATATCGAAGAAGAAAGATTCGCCGCTGGGCGTAGTCACCGACTGATCCTCCAGGTTAACAACCAAACGATAACCTTCGGCCAATACTTCGTGGAACAACTGATCCACGTTGTTTGTGTCGAGCACAATGGGCAGCAGACCAATCTTGAAACAATTGTTGAAAAAGATATCGGCGAAGCTGGGCGCGATGATCACCCGGAACCCATAATCCTGAAGCGCCCAGGGTGCATGCTCGCGGCTCGAACCACAGCCGAAATTTGCGGGCGCAAGCAATATTTGCGCACCCCGGTAACGCGGCAGATTAAGTATGAATTCCGGGTTGAGCTTACGCTGCGCGGCATCCATCCCCGGCTCACCATGATCCAGGTAACGCCATTCGTCGAATAGATTCGGCCCGAAACCGGAACGCTTGATGGACTTCAGAAACTGCTTGGGAATGATAGCGTCGGTGTCGACGTTGGCACGATCCAGCGGCGCCACCAACCCCTCACAGGAATGAAATTTTTCCACTAGCTACTTTCTAGCTACTTTGACGATTTCTCAATGGCTTCGCCACCCTTCTGAATATCCTTCCCCACCCCACCCAGCGTATTACATGCGGACAACTGAAAAACAGCGATTAACGCAATTATTATGGACAACATTTTCATAGCAACTCCCTCTCTTAAAAAAACAAAAACTTTTCAAAGTTTAATATTAATATATTTCCCGCACATCCACAAAGTGCCCCGCCACCGCCGCCGCCGCCGCCATCGCCGGACTCACCAGATGCGTACGCCCACCCGGCCCCTGCCTGCCTTCAAAATTGCGATTGGAAGTCGAAGCGCAGCGCTCCCCCGGCGAGAGCCGGTCGTCATTCATCGCAAGACACATGGAACACCCCGGTTCACGCCATTCAAATCCCGCTTCACGAAATACCTTGTCCAGTCCTTCCTGTTCCGCCTGATGCTTGACCAGACCGGAACCCGGCACGACCAGGGCAAGCTTGATATTCGCGGCAATATGCTTGCCTCTTACCACGTCCGCCGCCGCGCGCAAGTCTTCAATGCGGGAGTTGGTGCAGGACCCAATGAATATCTTGTCCGGGCGAATGTCGGTGATCGGCGTATTGGGAGCAAGACCCATGTACTTCAGGGCATGTTCCATGTCATGACGCTTCACCGCATCGGCAATCTGTGACGGATCAGGCACCTTTCCGTCAACCGTTGTGACCATTTCGGGCGAGGTGCCCCAGGTTACTTGCGGCTTGATCTGTGCCGCATCCAGCGTCACCACCCGATCGAAGGCCGCATCCGGGTCGCTTTTCAGCGTGCGCCAGTAAACAGCCGCTTTTTCCCATAAATCGCCTTTGGGCGCGAAGGGGCGTCCCTTGATGTACTCGATGGTGGTATTGTCCACCGCTATCATCCCCGCACGTGCGCCCGCCTCGATTGCCATATTACAGAGCGTCATGCGTCCTTCCATGGAAAGCGCGCGTATGGCGCTGCCGGCGAACTCGATGGCGTAGCCGGTACCGCCCGCTGTACCGATTTTACCGATAATGGCGAGCGCGATATCCTTGGCGGTAATGCCGTGACCAAGCTCGCCTTCGACCATAACCCGCATGGATTTTGCTTTTTTTATCAGCAGGCACTGCGTTGCCAGCACGTGCTCCACTTCCGAAGTACCAATACCAAAAGCGAGACAGGCGAATGCACCGTGTGTGCTGGTATGCGAATCACCGCACACCACCGTCATGCCAGGCAGCGTCGCGCCCTGTTCCGGACCGATCACGTGAACAATCCCCTGACGCAGGTCGTTCATTCTGAATTCGGTGATGTCCAGTTCCTCGCAATTCTGGTCGAGCGTTTCCACTTGCAAACGTGATATCGGGTCGCTGATACCCTGGCTGCGGCCGGTGGTGGGAACATTGTGGTCAGCCACAGCAAGAATCGAATCCCGCCGCCAGGGCTTGCGGCCAGCCAGTTTCAGCCCTTCAAACGCCTGCGGACTGGTGACTTCATGCACCAGGTGGCGATCGATATAGACTAGTGCCATCCCGTCCGGTTTATCGGACTCTTGATGCACCATATGGCTTTGCCAGAGTTTGTCGTATAAAGTTTGCATCTTGCGGAATCCCAGGGGAATTTCTAATTATCCCATAAGACCACGCTTTTAACTTTAGCCTTTTTTCACATCATCGGCTAATGTTCATCTTCCAGACCACCAATCCCAATCCGAGCAAAACGGCAGCGGCACTCATGGTGAATGTAAGGCCCGCCCCCAGCCGCTCCCAGACGTAACCGCTGAATACTCCTCCGAACGTACCACCAAGGCCGAATGTAAGACTGGTGTAGAGGGCCTGCCCCTTGGCCTGATGGCGTCCACGGAAGAAATGATGCACCAGCATCATCGCGGTGGCATGATGGGCGCCGTACGTCGCGGCGTGCAGTACTTGCGCCAGCACCACTACAATCGGCCATTCCACTCCCCAGCCTATCATCAAGAAACGCGCGATCGCACAACTGAAACTGAAAGCCATGATCTGTTTCAGCCCGAATCGGCGCATGAGCTGTGGCATCAAAAAGAATACGCCAATTTCGCATATCACGCCTATGGCCCATAACCAGCCGACAATACCTTTGCTATAGCCGTGCTCCACCAGGTAAATCGAATAAAAAGTGTAATAAGGTCCATGAGCAAGCGCCATCAGCAAGCACGCCGCAAAAAACGCCAACACTTCAGGACGTTTGAATATCTGCCGTACGGAAAGATGGTCCGCAGGCTGAAGCGCTATTTCGGCATCGGGAATTTGCCGGGAAAAAAATACGATACCCAGCTTGAAGCCCAGTACTGCCCACAATAACGAGCTAATATCCATGACATCCAGCAGATAGCCGACGCTTATCACGGCGAAAATAAACCCCAGCGAACCCCACGCGCGAATACGCCCATATTTTGCGGTGCTTTCGCCAAGATAAGAAAGCGTGGTTGCCTCGATCAGCGGCAATGACGCGCTCCAGAAGAAGCTCATCAGCGCCATCGTTGCGGCCATCCAGGCGAACGATTCGCCAAAAAAAACACCGCAATAACTTATCAACCCCGTAATTGCGGCCAGTTGTACGATCAGCAACCGTTTACCGGTGTGATCGGCAAGCCAGCCCCACGCAGCGGGCGCAAAAACACGCGTTACATGCAACAGCGACATCAGCACCCCGATCTGAAAGGCGCTGAAGGTAAGGGATTTAAGATACAGGCTCCAGTAAGGAGCAAATGCGCCGATGAAAGCGAAATGAAAGAAATAGAAACCGGAAAGAGACCAGTATGGAATGGGGTGCATCCGGCCGATTTTAACAGGCCACAAGGAACAAACGATAAACACTCAATGCATCGAACTGCAAAGGCAATATCGTGTACCGAGGTGGGCCACTTTCATAAAACTCGGCTTCATCAATAATACAGTTGAAACGGCTAACGGCCGGAATATCAGAACTATGCCGCAAGTACAATATTAGAATCAAAAAAATGACAAGCTCGTGGCATGACAACACCAAAGGGGAGAATCAACCAGCTGCGGATTTAACCCATACACACGATACCGTACGAAATGTTGCGCCGTTAAAAACGTTGAACAATCCCTTTTTGCATTCAATACCCATAAAACAAAGGAGGCAAGATGACTCGCCTCCTTTGCCCGCACAACCCTTGAATCCAGCCACAGTGTCTAGCTTCGGGCCGCGGCTTTTACTTATAAAAATGAAAGGACTCTTCGGTCTCGTCTTTTACGCTGTCAGTACCGCTTGTCTTTACGCTGTCAGTACCGCTTGTCTTTTACGCTGTCAGTGCCAACTGGCGCTACCGGAATAATCCTCTCGTCGTTTCTGTGGGCGGGTGTCACGTAGTCGGCGGAAGACTTCGAGTCCGTGTATGACTTTGTTCCATAGTAGGAATGGATCGTATTTTGCCAGGTCGGGTCCGCCATATTCGGCCACTTATCCTTATCGAATCCCGGTGCGGATTCGAGGCGCTCCTTCTCCACGTTGAGTGTGAAGCGCTTGTTCACAGTATCCAGTTTCAGCGCACTCCACGGCACCGCGAAAAGCTTGTTGGCGATGCCGAGAAATCCCCCAAAAGACAATACCGCATAAGCG
>JBKJYB010000024.1:0-3190 GCA_046716045.1 Nitrosospira sp. | reverse complement strand
GGCCCCAGCGCCTTTTCGCAGATCGCCAACGCCCGCTCCAGAAGCGCCGCGGCCACCCTCAGGTGCCCCTGAGCGTGGCGCACCTCCGCCAGATTGTTCAGGCACGCGGCTAAATCGAGATCATGCGCGCCATGAGTCCGTTCCCAAAACCGCAGTGCTTCCTGGAGAAGTGTTTCGGCTTCGGCGTATTTCCCCTCGGCGTAATACCGCACGGCCAGATTATTTCGTCCGGTGGCCACCGTGGGATGGTCCTGTCCAAATGCGTCTTCAGCCGCCTGTAGAGCACTCTTCGCCGCGACGGTAGAGCGTGCATGGTCCTCCCGATTATCAGGCTTCACTCTACCTCCACACCGATCATTTTACCTGGAAGACTATTTAACTAGGGATTGGGAAGCATGGATAGCTGTAATATCTTACAGGTGGCCCGGGCCATATGGAGCCTGATCCGATTTGTATCCGTTGGAACATGTGGTTTGTGGAATGTGGGAGTATTTGAGGATATATAATTTATCGAATGCCGACTAATACCATTTCAAACAGGAAGGAAAAATTACCGGCACTCATGCTGATGATCGGCGCGACCTTGCTTTTCGCGACCATGGGCATGTGCGTCAAGTTTGTGTCAGCAGATTACGGTACGGGTGAGATCGTGTTCTACCGTGGTATCGTCGGTGCCGCGATGATTGGTCTGATCACGCGCGTGTCAGGCGAAACGCTTCGCACCAGCCTCCCTGCGATGCATGCCTGGAGGAGCCTGACCGGCGTAACTGCGCTCGGCCTCTGGTTCTATGCGATAGGCGAACTACCGCTTGCCACCGCGGTAACGCTAAATTACATGTCTCCGATCTGGATGGCGCTGCTGCTCATTGGCGGTTCGGTCCTGATTGGCGGGGGCCGTGTGGATGCGCGCCTGGTATGCACGGTGCTCATTGGATTTATTGGCGTGGTCTGTATCCTTCAACCCACTATGGAGCATCATCAACTATGGGGCGGGCTGATGGGCCTGTTATCGGGTTTGCTTGCCGCCATGGCTTATTTGCAGGTGACCGCGCTTGGCAGGGCTGGTGAACCGGAGGCGCGCATCGTATTTTATCTCTCGGTGGGCAGTATCGGCGCTGGCGCCCTGGAAACGTCGTTTATTAGTGGATGGCATGCCCACACCCCGCACGGTCTTGGAATGCTGCTCGGGGTAGGTGTATTGGCAACACTGGCGCAGTTAATGATGACGCGTGCCTACAGGACCGGCGGCACGCTTGTCAATGCCAGTCTGCAATACCTGGGTATTGGCTGGTCCTTGTTATATGGTGTGCTGCTGTTTGACGACCCGATCACCGGACTGGCGCTGCTGGGCATGGGCTTGATTGCGATGGCGGGTATCGCCGCCGCGCGGTTGCGTCAGTCTGTCACGCCTGTAAACTCCATGGCAAAATCGGGGACTTACTCAGAGATTCCTTAGGGTTTCCTGGCGGCGCTTCTGTACCCGGAACTGATACGTGCGGGTAAACGTATGCGGGTTTTCAGTCTCAAATAGATGCCAGTTGTCGAGGTTAGCCTGCGATTGACCGGCAGAAAAGCGCACCACATATGGGTTGATGATACCGGGATCGAGGGAAAGCCCGATAAAGACCCGATTCAGTTCTTCGAGACTTTCGTTGAGTCGAGGCTGCGTCAATATCAAATAAATTACCGCCGGCGCTGGCGTGTAGCCGCAAAGCCCAGGAAGCCTAAACCAAGAAGCGCCAGCGTAGCAGGCTCGGGAACACTCGCTGGTAACGCCGTGGATGGCTCAGGTATTGGTTCGAACACTTGCTCGAATATTTGCTGATTAGTCAGACCGGCGTTGCCGATATTTATATGGCCGGAGGCCGCGAGCTTCGAATAAACGCCATTACTATTCAATGTTTTTATGTCCCAGTTTTTGCCCCGCATGCTGAGCTCAAAGGATTGCCCGTTGAGCGAAAAGTCTTCCACAAAATTAAGACCGTTGAATACACCGTTTTTAAACTGGATAGCGGGTCCGTCTTGAATATTCGTATTATCAAAATGGAACTCCAGCGGGTTACCGCCGAAGATGATATCGAAGATTAGATTGTTTGAGGCCCCAGCGACTGATGTCAGCGGAACGTCTACCACATCACTTCCCGCTCCAGGCGTAAGACTTGCGTTGAACAACAAATGGCCGCCAACGGAGCCTTCAGGGCAACCACTACAGGTGTTTGTCCTTTGCAATCCCAAGTCGCTACCGAACTTGGTCACATTCGTGACTCCACCTGAGAAATCCGCCATGGTATATATTGGTAACGCCTGGGCAGGCGATGCAACGGCTAAGACAAGCGCGAAGAAACTGGTTGGTCCGAATAGTTTGTTCATTTTTTCCCGTATGTAGTCCCACCGTTGCGGAAGCAGAAAGTCACTCTTCATCGCATCTTACAGACTTTTGGCATATTTCCTATTGGACTGAAGTACAGTATGTTCTTGAATTTCAAGGGAAGCAGCTCATCCGGGCTGCGGAAGGCGAAAGCCGGCAAGAACGTGACGGCATGGGCAATTAGCGTGCTGCCGGGCAGCCTGTTCCTGCCGGCCATTACAATTCTGGAACTGGAAACAGGCTCGCTCCTGACCGAGCGCCGCGACCCAGCGCAAAGTGCCATTCTCCGGACCTGGTTGAACGGCCAGGTCCTGCCTGGGGTTGCCGGTTGGGTGCTGGCCATCAATACAGGTGTCGTGCAGCGTTGCGCGAGGCTTGGTGTGCCCGGTCCTCGCTCGGAACGTGATACCCTTATTGCGGCAACAGCCCTCGTGCATGGCATGAGGGTCGTGACGCGGAATGTGGCCGATTTTGAGCCGACTGGTGTTACGATTCTCAACCCCTGAATCACACCGCAATGGAATGACCAGATACTACGTCAATTGGCATTCGATGCGGCTAACGTACTTTAAATCCTTTTCATCAAGCCTTGCGTAAATGGCAAACCGATGAGACCACTTGTTCTAATAATACTGATATGCGCTACCGGATTCGCCCCCGCTACCGGGCTCGCCACTGCCGCTACTCCGCTTGAGGTGCCCGATACAATGGAGGAGCGGGTGAAAGCCTGTGTTGCCTGTCACGGTCCGGAAAACAGAGTGGGAAGAGACGGGTATTACCCTCGTATTGCGGGCAAGCCCAAAGGCTATCTCTTCAATCAAC